>NZ_QKOB01000011.1 GCF_003226535.1 Meiothermus sp. Pnk-1
CATCATCAGCCGCTGGATCTGTTTGCCAAACTCAATCACCAGCAACTCCTGCTCGGCTATATTCTTCCCCTCTCCCAGCCGCTCGTACTCATCCACCAACTGATGCATCCGTTCCCGTATTTCGCTCATTCCAACAGTTTAGGCTGTTTGCCTATTTTCAGGACACACCCGGGGGGCGTTAAATGGCCGTTACGGCTTTAGGGGGTTGTGGGGGAGGGAATCGCCGTCTCCGGCGGCATGCTCGTTTTGGGGACAGGGGACGGCGTGTTGGGTAGCCAACCCTCGTTCTCCGAACGACGCTTCTTTCGCCGCGAAGCGGGGCGAGACCTCGTGCCGCGCCGTTCGAGGGGTCGTCACGGTACAACAAGCTATCGGTCGAGGTGAAAGCGATTCGAGGGGGCCTCAGCTTCCAAGAAAGCCCCCGGCCGGTTCTGGCCGCCAAGCCCCCGGACCGCCCCCGCCTCTGGGGTTGGGGTTCGTTCCTTGCGGGAGCGGCGGCTTTGGGAGGGTCGGGACCGCGTCGGAGTCAGGGGGTTACGCGTACAATAGGTGAGGGCCAACAACACCATCACCAGCAGCACCGAAACCCAGGAAGTCTCCATACCCCACTCCACCCTTAAGGCCAGTGTAGAGAGGAGGGGGTTAAAAAGGCGTTACAAATAACCGGGGCCAGAAGAGGATGTCTAGCCGGCTCTGCCGGGGATTTCCGGGTTGGGCCGGGTCTCCTCCACCTGGATGAGCCGCCCGTCCCGCAGATAGAGCACACGTTCGGCTTTCCGGGCCAGCTCGAGGTCGTGCGTCACCAGGATCACCGTGCGGCCCTGGCGGGCCTGCGCGCTGAGCAGTTCCACCACCTTGGTTCCTGAGCCAGAGTCCAGGTTCCCGGTGGGCTCGTCGGCAAAGAGGATCGGCGGGTTAAGGGCCAGCGCGCGGGCGATGGCCACGCGTTGCTGCTCACCGCCAGAGAGCTTATTGGGCAGGTGATGGGCCCGTCTTTCCAGTCCCACGCTGGCCAGAAGAGCCGCGGCGCGGGATTTGCGCTCGCGCTGAGGGATTCCCGCCAGCATCATCGGGAAGGCCACGTTCTCCCAGGCGGTGAGGGTCGGCACCAGGTTCCACTGCTGGAACACGAAGCCCATGTGCTTGAGCCGTACTTCCGAGCGGGCATCCTCGGAGAGCCTCGAGAGCACCGTGCCGTCTAAGCGCACCCCGCCCTCGGTGGGCACGTCGAAGCCCGCCAGCAGGTTCAAAAGCGTGGTCTTGCCCGAGCCCGAAGGCCCCACGATGGCGGT
The DNA here is from genome assembly GCF_003226535.1 of Meiothermus sp. Pnk-1. Taxonomy (NCBI): domain Bacteria; kingdom Thermotogati; phylum Deinococcota; class Deinococci; order Thermales; family Thermaceae; genus Meiothermus; species Meiothermus sp. Pnk-1. The sequence continues at coordinate 1,293 of NZ_QKOB01000011.1, forward strand.
GAGGCCGGTGGGAAAGCGAAAGCTGAAATGATCCACCGCCACCACGTCGATCTCTCCTTGGTGGTAGCGTTTGTGTAGCTGGACGGCTTCTAGCATAGGTTCTCGTCCGCGAAGGCCGCTTGATGGGCTGAGGGGTAGCATACTACCGATGGGCCTCCGGGACTAAATGCGCCCCAGTGCCTCCACCACCGGGATGCGGCTGGCGGTACGGGCCGGGAGAAACCCGGCCAGCAAGCCCAACACTACCGCGACCAGCATAGCGAATAGCGCAAGCCGGAAGGTCACTGCGGAGAGGGCCAGGCCCACCTCGCGCACCGTGTACCAGTTGACCGCCGCAGAGGCCAGCCCACCCAGCCCTAGCCCCACCAGCCCACCCGCCAGCCCTAGCCACAGGGCTTCTAAAAGCACCAGGCCGAAGATAAATCCCCGCTTAGCTCCCAGAGCCCGCATCAGGCCGAACTCGCGGATGCGCTCGTAGACCGACATCATCACCGTGTTGGCCACCAACAGCCCGCCCACCACCAACGCCACCAGGCTGATGCCGAAGCGCACCAGGTCGGAGATCCGCACCGCCCGCTCGGCAAAGCGCAGCACGTCGCCGGTGGTCTGGGCGCTCACGCCGGGGATGCGTTCCTGAATGGCCTTGGCCACCTCCTCGGCCTTGCTGCCTTCGTGCAGAGAGAGCGCGATCGCGGTGTAGTTTGGGGTGTCGAGGGCCGCGCGTACGGCGCTCGCCGGTACGTAGATCACGTTGTCAGAAAGACCGCCGACGGGCTGCAAGATGCCCTCTACCCGGAGCGAGACACGGGGGGAGAGGCGCAGGGTCTTGCCGAGGGTGAGGCGGTTGCGCTCGGCGATCCGGCTGCCCACCACCGCGCCCCGGGGGCTGGGAGTGAGCGCCCCCTGGCGTACCGTCAAATGGGGATAGAGGGTTTTGGGGCTGACGCCGTCGGGGAGCCCCTGGAAGATAAAGGTACTCTGGGGGTCGAAGCCCCCTCGGGTGAGCACCACGTAGGGGATCGCCCGAACAATGCCCAACTCGCCCGCCAAGCCCTCGAGCTTCCGCACCGTGTCGGGGCCTAGCTCGGGGTAGCCGGGGCTGAAGGCCTCGACCCCCTCAGGGAGCACCAGGATGGCCGGGCCGACGCTGGAGAGTTCGGAGCTCAGCGCCCGGCGCAGACCTTCACCAAAGGATAGAAAGAGCACCATCGAGGCCGTCGAGACCACGATCCCCAGCAGGGTCAGGATGCTGCGGACGGGCCGGGCCCGCAGGTTTCGGTAGACCAGGGCGAGGACTTCCATCCCCTAAGGATACCCGCTGAATCCCGGCAGACGTTGGGCTAGGCTAAGGAGCCGTGAGCGCTGAGGTTTTCCCGTCCAGCTTTTGGCGCCTCGAATGCACCCTTTGCGGGGCCTGCTGTGCTGCGCCGGACATCTCTGCCTTGCGCAAGCCCCTGGGGGTTCCTTGTCAGCACCTGGACTCGAGCTGCCGGTGCACCATCTACGTCGATCGCCCCCAGGTCTGCCGCAGCTATACCCCGGACTGGGTCTGCGGCGAGGTGGCCCCGCTACCGACCCTCGCCGAGCGAGTCCGGCGCTACTTGGAGATCTACGGGCTCGAGTGCGCGGCCAGAAAGCTTGCCACTTCGGCCTCTGTGGGGAGCGAGGGCTGAGCCCCTTCCTGGGTCGTCGCCAGGGCTCCGGCGGCGCTGGCCCAGCGCAGGGCGGGGGCTAGGGCTTCTCCCTTGGCCAACCGGCTGGCTAGCATCCCCACGAAGGCATCCCCGGCCGCCGTCGTATCCACCGGCTGGACCGGGAAGGCCGGGACGTAGCCTTGCCCGCTGGAATCCGCCCAGACACAGCCCTCTGCCCCCAGGGTGATGACCGCGCTGGAGACCCGCTGGCACAAACCCTGCGCTGCCGCCAAAGCCCCCTCGAGGCCCTCCGGCGCTTTTCGCCCCAGCACCACCCCCGCCTCGAACTCGTTGACCACCAGCAGGTTCACGTCGCGGAGTTCGTCGGCGGTGAGGTTTCGCGCCGGGGCCGCGTTCAGGATTACCTGCGCCCCGGCTTCCCGGCCCCGGCGGGCCGCCTCGAGCGCGGTGGGAAGGGGGACCTCGAGCTGCAAAAGCACCACTTTCGCGCCTTGGAACGCCTCGGCGTTCAGGTCTTCCGGCAAGAGCCGATAGTTGCTCCCCGGCGCCACGATGATGCTGTTTTGCCCTTGGGCGTTCACCGCGATGAAGGCGACCCCGCTAGGGCCTTCCATGCGCTTGATCCAACGGGTGTCTATCCCGTCTTGGGCGAGCCCCTCCAAAAGCTGTGCGCCGAAGCCGTCGCTGCCCAAGCATCCGACCATCCGCACCGAACCGCCTGCTCGGGCCGCCGCCACTGCCTGGTTGGCTCCTTTCCCGCCGGGGAAGGTCTGGTAATCCGAGCCCAGCAGGGTCTCGCCGGGGAGGGGGTGGCGCTCGAGGTGCACCACCAAGTCCATGTTGATGCTGCCCACCACGATGATGTCTGGCACGTCTACAAACTACCACGCGGCTAAGAAGGAAGCCTGATACTCATGAGGTTGGTGCAACTGAGTTCCCTCCCACTGATTTGGGGCCCCCATGGAAGACGCTTTATCGATCCAGGAGAGAAAAAAATCGCCTTCCGCCTTCCACAACAAGCCTAAGTTGAGAAGTGGGGTACTTAGTGCACCCCGGCCTCGGTGATGGCTGCCGCCGAGTTGAGGGCGAAGCGCACGTTGCCACGGAACTCGTTGAGGTTGGTAGCGTTGACGTAGGTCATGGCGCTTTGTAGACCCTCGCGCAGCCTCGAGACCGCCTCTCGCGCGTCTTTGTGAAAAGCCCGCAGGGTCTGCGAGGAGCCCTCGATGTAGTTGCGCTTCTCGGTCACCAGCGAGGAGGCCATGCCGAAGAGCAACACCCCCTCGAGGTGACCGTCCTTTTTGATCAGCACCTCGTCTTCGAAAGACCCCGAGGCGAAGAACTTGCCCATCATCACCCCTTCGCTATAGGCCAGGGCCTTCACGAAGTCGCCCGAGGCATTCACCCCGCCGTCGGCGATGATCTGGGCGTCGGTGTAACCGGCGTGGTTGCGGAAGCGGTAGATCTCCTCGAGCAACGAGAGTTGCCCCACTCCCACCCCGGTGTTGATCCGCGTCGTGCAGACCGAGCCTGGCCCCACCCCCACCTTGATGGCGAAGTGCTTGAACCCCGAGAGCTTCATCAACCAGTAGGCATAGGCAAAGCCCTCGATGCTGCCCACATTCCCTAAGATGATCCCGCTTTCTACGCCTTGCGAGCGGATTTTAGCCAGCACCGGCAACACTGCCGCGTTGGCCCCGTGGGCGATATCAATAGAGGCGAAAGCCAAGTTGGGCTGCTGGAACAGCTCGTGTAGAAAGGCTTCGTCTTCGTGGATGCCGAGGGCCGCTCCGACCAAGGCCGGGGCGCTGGCTTTGACGTCCTGAATGCGCTCTATATCGGAAAGGCCCACCCTGGGCAGGATGTGGATTCCGCCGTTTCCTCCGTCCCACACGTCTCGGGCGAACCTCGAGCGCATCATGCTCATGGAGGCGCCGAAGGCCGGGAAGATCTCCTGGGGGCCGCGCAGGGTGTAAAAAAGCTGCCGGGTGTTTACCTGACTGCGCGAGATGGGGCGAGTGAGAAAGGTGGGGATGATGGACTTGTCGGCGAAGGTGTAATAGGTCTCGAGGCGGGGGAAGGGATAGCTGGCGATGGCGGTCTGGGCCTGCTCGAGGGCCTGGTGCGACAGCTGATCCAGCGCGGTTGTATCCACGAACCGTCATTGTAGCTCAGATAACCGACGAGCGTCTATGTATCATGGGTTTATGGTCACGCTCGAGCATCAGATCGTCGCCCCGCAGAAAAAGCGGTGGACAGTGGATGAGCTGTTGGCGATGGAAAAGGCGGGCCTGCTCGACCCTGAAAAGCGCATCGAACTCCTGGATGGCGAGGTGTACGAGATGCCCCCCACTAGTGAAGGCCATGCCAGTAGCGTAGACTGGCTGGTTCGTTTATTCCTCAAGCAATTCGATGAGCGGGCGGTGGTGCGAAGCCAGAATCCTATACGCCTCGATGATGAAGACCTTCCCCTACCGGACTTGGCTCTTCTGGAATGGAAAGAAGATTTTTATCGTCAGGGGCACCCCAGACCGGAAAACGTTTATTTGGTGGTCGAGGTCTCGGATGCCACCCTTTGGTTTGACCGAAGCAGCAAGCTCAAACGTTATGCCAAAGCTGGGCTTCGTGAGGTCTGGATCGTCAACCTCAAAGACCGGCAGACCGAGGTTTTCCGCGACCCCTCGGGCGAAGAGTACCTGACCCGTTTTGTGGTCAAGCCAGGAGAATCGGTAGCACCGCTGGCCTTCCCCGATGATCCGATCCCCCCGCTGTAAGGTTTTTTTCGCCTTTACATCTGCATAAAGCCCTTGTATATTCAAATCCAGATGCGACGCCCTGCTCGAGCTACCCGCTGAGGGCACCCTTTCTAAGGAAAGGGGCCCTTAGGGTTTGCGAGGGTGGGGTTCGTTTTTTATGCTGTTGGGGCTTGAAAGGAACCTGTCATGTACATGACGACCGCCGAAATCCGTGAGAAATACCTACAGTTCTTCCAGTCGAAGGGCCATCTTCGGCTTCCCTCCTTCAGCGTCATCCCCCAGGACGACCCCTCGCTGTTGTTCATCAACGCGGGCATGACCCCACTTAAACCCTACTTTCTGGGTAAAACCCCGATCTTTCACACCCCCGAGGGCGAGAAGGTCTCTTACCGGGTGACCACTTGCCAGAAGTGCGTGCGCACCGGCGACATAGAAAACGTAGGCCGTACCAACCGGCACCAGACGGTCTTCGAGATGCTAGGAAACTTCAGCTTCGGGGACTACTTCAAGAAAGAGGCGATCCTCTGGGCCTGGGAGTTCCTGACCGATAAGCGGTGGTTGGGCCTCGAGCCGGAGCGCATCTATGTGACTATCTACGAGGAGGACGACGAGGCGTTTGAGTACTGGACCCAAGACGTCGGGTTGCCGCCGGAGCGCCTGCACCGCTTTGGTGCCGATGAGAATTTCTGGCCCGCCGACGCTCCCAGCAAAGGCCCCAACGGGCCCTGCGGGCCGTGCTCGGAGATCTACTACGACCGGGGGCCGGAGTTTGGCGCGGATACCTGGGCCGATTACTACCAGACCCGCGAGAGCAACCGCTTCGTGGAGATTTGGAACCTGGTTTTCCCTCAGTACGACCGCAAGGACGGCGGGGTGCTTGAGCCTTTGCCCAAGCCCAACATCGACACCGGGATGGGCCTGGCGCGGGTGGCGATGGTCTTGCAGGGCGTGACCGACTTCTACGAGACCGACGAGTTCCAGCCGCTCATCGGGCGGGTCGTCGAGCTAAGCGGGGTGAGCTACGAGGGGCCTGCCTCGGTGGCCCACCGGGTTATCGCCGAGCACGCCCGCGCGGTGAGCTTTATCCTCTCGGACGGCGTCACCTTCTCCAACACCGGGCGCGGCTACGTGGTGCGCCGCCTGCTGCGCCGGGCGGTGCGGTATGGCTACTTGCTGGGCCTGCGCGAGGCGTTCATGTACAAGCTGGCCGAGACCGTGGCCGAAGTGATGGGGGGGGTGTACCCTGAGCTAAGGGAAAACCTCGAGAGCGTGCAGCGGCAGATCCGGTTGGAGGAGGAGCGCTTCTTCGAGACCCTCGAGCAGGGCGTGGAGCGCTTGGATGCTTTGCTGTCGGGGCTCGAGCCCGGCGATACCCTCTCCGGCGAGGAGGCTTTCCGGCTGTACGACACCTACGGTTTTCCCTTGGACCTCACCCTCGAGATCGCCGACGAGCGCGGGGTCAAGGTGGACACCGAGGGCTTCGAGCGGGCCCTCGAGCAGGCTCAGGAACTCGCTCGACAGCGCGCGGCCTTCGACAAGGACGTGTTCAAACGGCCCAACGAAGCCCTGCTGGCGTTGGCCAAGGACTATGGCGGTACCGTTTTCGTGGGCTACGAGCGCACCGAGGAGACCGCCCAGGTCAAGCTCTTGTTGGCAGGGAATCAGTCCCTCGACGAGGCCCCCGCCGGGACCGAAGTGCAGGTGGTGCTCGACCGGACCCCCTTTTACGCCGAGGGCGGCGGTCAGGTGGGCGACTCGGGGGTGTTGGAGTGGGCTGGGGGCTGGGCCAAGGTTTCCACCACCCAGAAAAACCCCGACGGCATCTACCTCCACTTGGCTAAGGTAGAGGAAGGGACTCTCAAAGCGGGTACCACCGTGCGGGCTTTGGTAGACCCCCACCGCCGCGATACCGAGAAGAACCACACCGCCACCCACCTCCTGCACGCCGCCTTGCGCGCGGTCTTGGGGGGCCATGTCCGCCAGGCGGGGAGCTACGTGGGGCCGGACCGGCTGCGCTTTGACTTCACCCACCCCGAGCCGGTGAGCCCACGGGAGCTGGCCCGGATCGAGCTGTTGGTGAACCGCTGGATCCAGGCCGATTTCCCGGTTAGCTACACTTACAAACCGCTCGAGGAGGCCAAAAGGGAAGGGGCCATGGCCCTATTCGGGGAGAAATACGCCGACGTGGTGCGGGTGGTGGCGGTGGAGGGCACGGTGGACAACATCTCCTCCAAGGAACTTTGCGGCGGTTGCCACGTGCGCCGCACGGGAGAGATCGGGGTGTTCGTGATCCGCTTCGAGGAGGCGGTCTCGGCGGGGGTGCGCCGGATCGAGGCGCTCACCGGCACCGGGGCCGTTCAGTACGTGCGGGAGAACCTGGGGTTGCTCCAGGGCCTGGCCCGCGAGTTCGGGGTGAACCCAGAGGGCTTGCCGGAGCGTTTGGGTAAGCTCCAAAGCGAGATAAAAGCCCGCGAAAAGGAGATCGAGCGGCTCCGGCGGGAACTGGCCCGGGCCCAGCTGGGCGGCGGGGCGGCCTCCGCGCTCAAAGAAGCGGGCGGCTACAAGTACTTGGCGGTACGGCTCGAGGGCCTCGAGGCCGGGGCTTTGCGCTCGGCTGCCGACGATCTGTTGGACAAGCACCGCGCCGACGTGGTGGCGGTGGGTTCGGGGCAGCACCTGGTCATCAAGCTTTCCAAGGAGGCCCAGGCCAAGGGGCTCGAGGCCGGGGCGGTGATGCAGCGGCTTACCGAGGCGGCGGGCGGGCGCGGGGGCGGCAAAGGGGCCTTGGCCCAGGGGGGCGGCTTCGACCTCGAGCGGGCTTTTGCCGCGCTGGAAGGGGCCCTGCGCTCACGCTGAAGGGATGGGCCTTCAGCCTTGGCTCAGGTGAGTAGCCTAGGATGGGTAAGTAATGAAAGTAGCCGCTTTGGACGTAGGCGAGGCCCGCATCGGCCTGGCGGTGGGGGAGGTGGGCTCGCCCTGGGCTTTTGGGCGGGGTTACTTGGTGCGCCGGACTCCGCAGGCCGACCTGCAAGCGTTACGGGAGTTCGCTTCGGGAGAGGGGGTGGACAAGTTCATCGTGGGCCTTCCTCTTCGCACCGATGGGAGTCCCAGCGCCCAGGCCGCTCGGGTGCTCGAGCTGGTGAGGGCCTTGCGGGAAGCTGGGCTCGAGGTCGAGACCCTCGACGAGCGCTTCACCACCCAGCTGGGGGCCCGGCGGCTGGAGGCGGCGCCCCGGCGGGTGCGGCAGGAGAAGGGTAAGCTGGACGAAGCCGCTGCGGTGGCCTTGCTGGAGGGCTACCTCTGCTTGCGGCGGGACGCCGTGAAGGGAGCGGGGTAGGGGTTGAATCCGGAAAAGCCTATGCCCGAGGGCCTCTCCTCACCCGAGCGCGAGGGCCGCCGCAGCCCCTGGCTGAGGTGGGGGGTATCGCTTCTGTTTAGCCTGCTGGCCGGGGTCTTGGGGTATCTGCTGTGGCTGTCGGGGCCAACCGGGGTGCAGGCCCAGGTGCGGCTCGAGCGGGGCCAGGGGGCGCTGGCGGTGGGCCGCACTCTGGAGCGGGCCGGGCTGGTGCGCTCGGGGCAGCTCTTTGCGATATACCTGCGGGCCTCGGGGCGGGATAGGCTGCTCAAGCCGGGGGTATACCGGCTCGAGGGGGAGGGGATGCGGCGGCTGGCGATCGCCCTCACCGAGGAGGCCCAGCCCCTCACCGTGCGCCTGACCTTTCCCGAGGGCTGGCGCATGCACCAGATGGCCCAGCGGCTCAGCCAACACGGCCTGCCAGGAGAAAAATTCCTCGAACTGGCCGAACACCCGCCCGCCGATCTGCGGCCCAGCTATGTGCAAAGCCCCACCCTCGAGGGCTTTTTGTTCCCCGCCACCTATACCTTCCCCCTCGACGCCACCGCCCGGGAGATCATCCAGGCCATGCTGGCGCGTTTCGAGCAGGAGCTAACCCCCGAGGTACGAAGCCGCTTGGCCCAGGAGAAGCTCAGCGTGCAGCAGTGGGTCACGCTGGCTTCCATCGTTCAGGCCGAGGCCGCCCACCCCCAGGAGAAGCCGCTGATCGCGGGGATCTTCCTCAACCGCTTGGAGGCCGGAATGCCCCTACAGGCCGATCCCACCGTGGCGTACGGCTTGGGTAAGGCCCTCCCCGAGCTCTCCCGGCCAGCCGGGGACTTTGAGAGCGACACCCCCTACAACACCTACCGGGTGGCCGGTTTGCCGCCCGGGGCCATCGGCAACCCTGGCTCCGAGGCCTTGCGGGCGGTGCTCGAGCCCCAGCGCACCGACGGTCAGGGGAGGGCGCTATTCTATTTCTTTCATAGCCGCCAGGGCAAGCTCTTTGTCAACCCCGATTTCGCCAGCCACAGCCGGGATCTGGCGCGCTACCGCTAATGGCCTGATCCACGGCGTTTGGCGCCTTGCGTACGACGTATGCCGTGTAATTTGCACACAATTATTGGGGCGAGCACGGGTAGTATAGGGCGGGTATGGAGTTGATCTTCGAAGTCCGCGATGCCGAGGGGGGGTTCGCCGCCCGCGCGATCGGTGAGGAAAGCATCGCCACCCACGGCCAGACCTGGGAGGAGCTTAAAGCTAATGTGCTCGAGGCCGTGCGCAACTACTTTGGCCCGGGCATGACTCCCCGCCGTGTGCAGCTGCACTACGTCCGCGACGAACTGGTGCTCGTCTAAGCGCCTTTTCTCGCCGCTGGCCGTGCGGGACTTTGCCGGAAGCGCCCGGGGCTGGGCGAGGGCGATCTACCGCGCTTGGCGTTTTGGGCGTGAGGGCCGCAAAGGCCCCGCATGCCTTACCTGAGGGCCTCGAGCCCCTTTCCGGGTCGATACCGCAGCCTCCGGGCCAGGCGCTTGGGGGCGCCCGGATGGTTCTGCGTCTTATCCACCCAGTACAGCTCGTAAGTGATGGCTTCCGGCGTGGCCTCGAGGATGGCATACCCGTTGATATCGCCGTCAAAGAAGTGCAGGTGCGGGTTGGCCTGTTCCAAGAGGGCGTTGCCAGGCCAGAAGGCCAGGCGCCGCAGGGTCTCGGCGGGGCCGGGGCTGGTCAGGGAGGGGGCCATGAACTCGGCCCCTAGCCAGGGTTCGCCGGGTTGGAACGTGAGGGAGACCTGCGCGGCCAGGGCGGAGTGAAGATCGCCGCTCAGCACCACCAGGTTGTCCACCCCGGCTCGAGCCCAGGCCTGCAGCAGGGCCTGGCGCTCGGCAGCGTACCCATCCCAGCCATCGGTGTTGAGGGTGAGGTCGCCCGAGCGCAGCGGGGAGAACATCACCGCGCTGGCCAGGCCCCGCCACTTTGCTGAGCTACGGGTGAGGTTTTCCCTGAGCCAGCGGTACTGCTCGGCCCCCAGCATGGTCTGGGTGGGGCGGGTCTGGGCCGAGCAGGTGGCGAACTGCCGCTGGCCGAAGCCCCCCTCGCCGCAGGGATGGGGCGAGCGGTAGCTGCGGGTATCGGTCACGAACAGCTCGAGCAGATCGCCAAAGGCTAGCTTGCGGTACTGGCTGATCTGGCGGTGAGGCTCGCTGGCCGTAGGGTCGTAGACCACCCGCGCCGGGACGTACTCGCTCCAGGCTTGGTTGGCCTCGAGCCGGAGCTTCCTGAGGCGTTCGGGCTGGTTCTTGAAGGGGTGATCGGGGGCTCCGGGCGCGTCGGTGGCGGGGTCCCAGTAGGTGTCGTTGGCGAACTCGTGGTCGTCCCACAAGAAGACCCAAGGGTGGGCGGCCAGGGCTTGTTGCAAAAAGGGGTCGCTGCGGTAGGTGCGGTACAGGGCGCGGTAATCGGCCAGGTTTACGGCCAGATAGCTCCCGCTCGGCAGGCTAAAGGCCCGCCCCGCAAACCGCTCGCGGCGGTAGCGGGGGTCACCGGAGTACTCGTAGATGAAGTCTCCCAGGTGGAGGATCGCGTCGAGATCCTCTCGGGCCAGGTGGGCGAGGGCTCCGTAGTAGCCGCTCCCGAACTCCTGGCAGGTGACGAGGCCCAGGCGCAGACGCTCGGGCATGGTGCCGGGTGGGGGCAGGGTGCGGGTACGCCCGATGGGGCTGGCCACGCCGCGGTAGATGAAGCGGTAAAAGTAGCCCCTTCCCGGCTCGAGCTGGCCATCCAGGTCGGCCCGCACGGTGTAGTCGCTCTCGGGACCGAAGCCGGTTTCGATCAGGCCCCCTTGGGGTTCGAGAAAATCCGCCGATTCACAAGCTTCGACCGCGATGGGCTCACCGGGCTGGAAGGCTTCCGGGGCGACCCGCGTCCACAGCACCACCCCGTCCGGGCTTGGATCGCCGGAGGCTACGCCGAGGGGGAAAACCGCCTGGGGCTCGAGCGGGGCCTGCCCCCGCGGCAGCCCCGCCAACCCCAGGCCCAAGCCGAGCAGCTTGCGACGGCTGAGCCGGACCTGCATCGATCGCTGGGTCAGTGGCTACGGATCACCAGCACGGGCTTTTCCGAGCGGTGCAACACCCCTTCGGTCACCGAGCCTAAGAGGAGCCGGTCGATGCCGCTGCGCCCGTGGGTGCCCATTACAATCAGGTCGTGGCTTTTGGCTTCGCTCAGGATGGCGTCTATGGGTTTGCCCTCGCGCAGCTTGCTCTGGGCGCTCACCCCAGCCCGGGCCGCCATTTGCAGGGCTGCTTCCAGGGCTTCGTTCCCGGCTTTTTTGAGGTCTTCGATCAGCTCGAGGCCATACGGCACCGCCTCGGGGCTGATCCAGAGGGTGCGGGTGGGGTCTTCCACCACGTACACGAAGGTCACCTGGGCGCCTAGGGTTTTGGCCAGCTCGAGCCCCTGCTCGATGGCCTTGGTGCTACAGCTGCTGCCATCGGTGGGCATCAGGATTTTGCCGTACATACACCACCTCAATCCTAGTGTAGTCCTGAAACGCAAGGACAATCTACCCTGAAGGTGCCCGTCGTACGGACCCACCGGCCGAAGACCGGGTACACTGAGCTGCAGGCCCACCGTACCGTCAGGACGGGCACCGGTTGAGGGCAACCCCATGGGCGCGGACTGGCTTTGGAATACGGAGAGGATATGTTGATTTACGGACGCAATCCAGTGCTCGAGGCGATCAAGGAGGGTCAGGCGGTGCGGGTCTGGGTCGCCAAAGGCGTGGAGCACTGGCTGATCCGTGAGCTCGAGCGGCTAGGGGCAGATTACGAGCTGCTCCCCCGCATCGAGCTCGATCAGAGGGTGCGCACCACCCAGCACCAGGGCTTGGTGGCCGAGGTGGCCGAACTCAAATTCTCGCACCCCGAGGCCCCTTTCCGCCTGGCCGAGGAGCGTGGAGAAGAGATCTTGCTGGTGTTGCTGGACGGGGTGACCGACCCCCGCAACTACGGGGCCATCATCCGGACGGCCTTGGCCCTGGGAGCTCACGGGGTCGTCACGGAGGAACGCCGCAGCGCCCCGCTCTCGCCGTTGGTGCTCAAGGCCTCGGCGGGGATGGCCCACAAGCTACCCTTGGTACAGATCAAGAATCTGCCGCGTTACATGGAGGAGCTCAAGGAACGCGGGGTGTGGATCTACGGGGCCAGCGGCAGAGGACAAAAAGACCTGGCCGGGCTCGACTATAAACGCCCCTTAGCCATCGTGATCGGTTCGGAGGGAGAAGGGATGCGCCGGTTGGTCCAGCAGCGCTGTGACGAGACCGCACGCATCCCTCTTTCCCCTGGGGCCGAGTCGCTGAACGCGAGCGTTGCCCTGGCGATTTTCCTTTACCAGGCGAGGCTGGGGCGGGTACACTGACCGCTTAGAGGCTGGACTGCGCTGCACTGAGGCCAGATGGCAAAACCGTCCTTACCTCCCGCCGATTCGACCCGCCTGATCGGGGCGGAGCGTTACGCTTTGCTGGGCACCTTCCCCCGCCCCTTCGCGGAGGGGATCCGGGTGCGCCTCGAGGGCCGCAAGATCCCGGTTTTCCTGGAGACCCCCTTCACCTACTTTGGCCTGCCTGAGGCCTATATCGGTACCTATACCGGAGATGTGGCGCTGTGGATCCCCCAGCGCCTCTACGACGAGGCGTTGATGATTCTCGAGCGCGACCAGTAAGCGGCCGATTTTCCCCGGGAGAGAGCCTTTAGCGCCCAATGCCCCAACAATCGAGCCACCGGTGCACTAGCCCCTGGGCGTTTTGCGGTATAACCCTCTTATGAGCGTCGTAGGGATTGACCTGGGCGGGACCAAGATTGCGGCGGGGGTGTTTAGCGAAGGGGCGTTACGCTCTAAGGTAACGGTACCTACCCCCGAGGACGGGGGAGACGCGGTGGTCGAAGCGATGGCCCAGGCGGCCCGCGCGGTCATGCGCGAAGCCGGGATAGAGGCACGGTCGGTGGGGCTGGGGGTACCGGGGCCGCTGGACTTCAAGAAGGGAGTTATCAAGTTTGCTCCCAACATCGCAGGGATGCTCGACTTTCCCGTAGTCGCCAAGCTGACCGCGGCCCTGGGGTTGCCGGTATATCTCGAGAACGACGCCAACGCTGCGGCTTTGGCCGAGCACTACCTGGGGGCTGCCCGAGGGGCCGAGAGTTCCCTGTTCGTGACGGTTTCTACCGGGATCGGTGGGGGGTTTGTGGTAGGCGGGCGGGTCTGGCGCGGGGCGCGCGGCCAGGGGGCCGAGGTGGGGCACGTCACCGTGATCCCCCAGGGGCCGGTATGCGGTTGCGGCCTTGATGGCTGCTTGGAATCGGTCGCGGCGGGCCGGGCCCTCGAGCGCGATGCCGGATATGTTTATAACACCCCCATGACCACCCCCGAACTCTTCGCTCGCTACCGGGCGGGAGAGGTCAAGGCGGTGAGGATCGTCCACCAGGCCGCCCGCTTTGTGGGCATCGGCTTGGCCAACTTCGTCAAGACCTTTGACCCTGAAGTTATCGTCATCGGTGGGGGGGTGGCGCTTCACGGCGGAGAGGGTTACATGCAAGCCCTTATGGAGGCTTACCAGAGCTACCTCGAGGGATGGCAGCCAGTCCCGGTGCGGCTGGCCCAACTGGGTACCGAGGCTGGGCTTTTAGGGGCTGCCCTCACGGCTGCGGTTGAGACCGGGGAAGTATAAGGCGTTAGCGAAACGCTGTCGCTTATCACACTGATTTTTGGGAGCGGGTTTTATCATTCGCAGCGTGTTGACGGTGTACTCTACTTCTTGGTGCGGCGACTGCCGGGCGGTCAAGCAGGCTTTACAGGTGCTGGGCGTCCCTTTCACCGAGGTAGACATCGATCAAAACCCGGAAGGGGAGCGGCTGGTGCTGCGGGTCAACCAGGGCCGCCGTAGCGTGCCGACGCTGGTGTACGGCAATCACGCCGCGTCGATGAGCCGTTTTTCCATCGTCAAGCTACGGGCTTGGCTTCGTGAGACCGGGTTGCTCGCCGAAGCAGCCGACTAGGGGTCCCGTGGGGTTTGGCGCAAAGCTAGGTGCGTGTAAGCCCTAAGCGCGCGAGCGAGCCAAGGCCCACCCGGTTATGGCCGCAAGCGTGTGGTGGCGGTTATTTGAGCACCTTGGCTGGACCCAGCACCAACGACTCTACCGCTGGGCGGGTCTCGCCGGGGGTTCCGTGTAGCGCCCGATAGGCGGAAACCTCTAGGTCCAGGATGGCGCTCTCGGCTCGGCTCGAGATCTGCATACGGGCCTCGGCGGGCATCCAGAACCAGTAGCTGAGTTGCTCGGCTAGAGGCAGCAAGAGGGTGCCCTCGTCTAACCAACCCGGGCTTACACCGCTGAGCAGGAAAACCTGAATCCGGCGGTGGTTGTAGATTTCGATTACGAGCGGGGCGGCCTCGCCGCTTATACCGATTCCCAGAGGGTTTTCCAGGTAGGCCTGGCCGTGTAGGTGCACCAGGCAGGGCTCTTCGGGCAGGATCCACTCGGCCCCAGAGGGGCTGGCCTGGGTGGGTTGGCGTATCCAGACCAACCGCCGGCCTTCAACCTGGAAGCCGGTGCCGAAGCGGTTCTCCTCGAGCATCGCCAGCTCGCCCCCCGGCACCATCGGGGTGCGCGAGGGGACGTGCACGGCCTGGCTGGGCATGCCCAGCCAGGCTTCCAAAGCGGCCCGCGACCAGCCCTCGAGGTGCCGGAGGGAGATATCCCAGTCAGCGGCGTCTCCGCTTAGCAGGCGGTGGTAGGCCTCGGCTACCCACTGGCCCTCCAGGGCGAACTGCGACGCGGCCTGGCGGTGGTACTGCTGTCGCCGACCGGGCTGGAGGCTTTGGTAGAAGACCCGTCGGCTGGAGTCGTCGCTAAAGCGCCAATGCCCGTCATAGACGAGCCAACCCCGCCGCTCGAGCTCGTCGAGGTAGGGGGAAGCTTCCAAGGCCCTCAGCAGCCCTTCGGAGAGCGGGCCGGGATGGATCGAGAGGCGCTCGATGGCCAAGCGGGCCTCTAGCGAAAGCATCCTGGCCTCCAGCTGCAGCATGGCCCGCACCCGCTGGGGCAGAGGGAGGATTCCGCTCGTCTCGCCCTCCCCGGGGGAGAGCGCCAGCAGTTCGCGCAGGTGGCCGGGGTTCCCGCCCGAGGCCAGATAGACCCGAGCGGCCTCGCTAAAAGGTAGCGAGGCGAGCGGTTTGGCCCGGGCCTCGCTCCAGGAGAGCGGAGGCAGGTGGATAAAGCGCATCCGCTCAGGGGCGTAGCCGCTGCGCAGCTCCAGGATCAACCGGGGATCCTCTCCGTAAGCCGAGCACTCCACTACCCATAGCCCTTCGCGGTCGGCGAGGATACGCTCGAGTGCCCCTTCAGGATAGGGCTGGCGTAGATAGTGGACGGCTTTGCCGTGACCGCGCAACCCCTCTAGAAAAGGCAGGCTCAGGGACTTGGCCAAAGACTGGGCGAAGTTGGTGCGACCCGAACCGGGGCGGCCCATAAGGATCAGGACGTAGGGCAGCCGGATCTGATTGGCGATCTCGTGCACCAGGCGCTCCCGGCCCCAGCTTCCCGAGGTGTTGGCGACGAGCTGGGAGCGCTGGCCCTCGAGCCAGGCCCTAAACTCGGTGGAGACTTCTTCCAGACCCTCTAGAGGGAGGCCGGGGCCGGGGGTGCGGTCCAGGAAGACCAAGGAGGGAAGGCGTAACGGGTCTTCGCCGGGGGCGAAAGCGGTGAGCCCCAGCGGCGAGAGGGCCTGGGAAAGCCGGTAAAGCTCGACCCGCAGGTTCTGCGAAGCCGCGGTATGGCCCCATAGGAGGTCGGCCAGCACCTCCCGGCGGGTAGGGCCCTCCAGGGCCAGGTAGTACAAGATGGCCAGCCCTTTGCGTTGGAGTTTGACCTCGCGGCCTTGGTGCTCGAGTCGGGCGGGCCCCCAAAGCATGAGCTGAAAGGGTGCGTTGGTAGTCATGGACCATCTCCGCTGGGTCAGGGTCTAGGGCTTAGGTAAACGGTGGGCTGGGTGAATAGGTTTTTGGTTTGTAGCTTCACGGCTGAACACCCTCCTACGTACTTCCTGCACTCTGCCCTGAGGTGAAGCTACTCCTTGCGGGAGTCTTGGTAGAACCCAACCCTAGGTTAACACGTCCATGTAACACCCTTATTTATATTTTGAATGGACTTTTTTCGGAGAACGGGCTTGGACCTTCCCTGGAGCTGAGCTTTAGAGGCGTGACTTATACCGTTGCTTACGAGAATAAATGTAACGCCACCGCGGCTTGACAGCGAAGTCGCAATCGCCTACCGTGGAACCAGAGGAGTCTATGGTTGCCACCACCGTCATTGCCGCCACCACCGTCAGTGGTGCCGTAACCCTGGCTTGGTCGGCGGCGGTAATTATTGCGCTGCTGGCCCTGCTGATCTCCAAGGAATTGGCCAGCGGGTCAGAGCATCCACGGGCCCGCTGGTATGCCAAAGTGAGCAGCGTTGGGGTGGTGCCCCTGATTTTTGCCCTGACCGGAATTGTGTGGGCCAAACTTCTCCTTCTATAGAACTCCGGGTGTCCAAGTTGGCACGACGTGTGTCGTGCTTGTCCGTGGCAACGTCTTATGATCGGTCGTGTCCCGCCCTCCTTGCGTATCCTGCTGATAGGATTGCTTCTCCTGGCAGCGCTGGGGCTGACCCGTCGCCTGTGGTTGCCTGAGGTTGCGGCCTGGCTAGAGATCCCCGAACCGTTGGCTTCAGCGGAGGGGTTACGTAACGATCCGCGAGCGGCCATCGTGCCCTTGGCGGGAGGGCGCGAGCGGGTGTTGTATGCGGCCGAGTTGTTTCGCCAGGGCTACGGCCGCTGGTTTCTCGCCACCGACATGCCCCTCGATGTGCCGGGGATCCACGAGCGCTACGCCGATCTCGTAGCAAGAGAAGCAATCTGGCAGGGGGTACCTCGCTCGGCTATTGTGTTGAGCGATCAGACCGCGCGCACCACCTACGAAGAGGCGCAGCAGGTCTTGGAGGTCGCCCGCTTTCGGGGGTGGCGCTCTGTGTTGGTCGTGACCTCGCCCTACCACACCCGCCGGGCTCGCTGGGTGTTCTCCGAGGTGTTTGGCTCGAGCGGTATCGCCTCACACGTGGTGGCGGCCCCTGAGAGGGGGTATACCCCTCAGAACTGGTGGCAGAGCACCGATGGCCTGCGCAATACCTGGAGCGAGTACCTCAAGTTGGGATTGCGGCTGTTGGGTTATGAATGAGGGGTACGTTCGGCGGGAAACCGGTCAGATGAAAGGCGGAAGAACATGCAAGGCGGCTACACTGGGTACATGAGGGGTAGAGGGGCGCACTGGGATTTGCTGGGGGCTTTGATCCTGGCCCTGGCCATGAGCCTATGGCTGGTGTTTTGGCCGGGAGCGCAGAACCCGCTACGAATCCTGCTGGGCTTTCTGGTGGCGTTGGCGGTCCCCGGCTATACCCTGATGGTGGCGCTTTTCCCCAGGCGTTCGGATCTTGATACCGTCGAGCGCGTGGTGGTGAGTTTGGGGCTTGCGGTAGTGCCGGTGAGCCTGTTGGGGGTGATCCTCAGCAACACCTGGGGCATTCGCCCGGTACCTCTGGCGCTGGGGTTGAGCGTTTTTACCCTGTTGGTAGGGGGAATAGCCGTATACCGTCGCCGTCGGCTGCGCCGGGAGGACTGGTTCTACCCCCGCCTCTTTTGGTCGCCCCGCTGGTTGGGATGGGGGGTCGCGGCGGTCGCTTTGGTGTTCGCGTTGTCGCTCTTGCTCAGGCCTAGCGCGCCCCTTACCGAGTTTTACCTGGTGGGTCCGGCGGGTGGTTTCGAAGGTTATCCGCGGCAGGTGACTTCCGATGCGCCTGTGGGGGTGAGGGTGGGGGTGCGAAACCTGGAGGGCCGTTCGATGGCCTATGTGCTCCAGGTTCCTGGGATGGCTCCGCTCGAGCTGCCGCTCTTGGCGAATGGCCAGGTCTGGGAACAGACCCTTCAACTGCCCCCCCCGGCAAGGGGCGATGGGCGATTGCGCCTGGAGCTATACCGGAAAGGGGAGAGCGAGCCTTACCGCGAGGTCTACTTGGTGTTAAAGCCCGGCGGGGAGGGAGCCCCTTGAACCGCTCTCGAGCTCGGGAATTTTTTGGTGGCACCGGGATGATCTGGCTGTACTTGGGGATTTTGCTAGCCGCTGAGGGGTTGGTGGCAGGGGCTTATCCGGCGGGGTTGGCTTTGCACCTGGCGCTCGCGCTGGCCTTACTCGTCCACGCGGCGTTTGCCAGGGAGGCCCTGGGGCGTTTGTACGCGGCCTTGGCATTGGCTCCGCTGGTACGGGTGGTCTCGCTTTCGATCCCGGCGGGGCTGGTAGGTCCGACGACCCAGTACGCCGTGGTGGGTCTCCCGCTCATCCTGGCGAGTTTGATAGCAGCCCGGCAGCTGGGGTACACCTGGGGGGAGGTGGGGCTGAGCCTGCGGGGGATCTGGGGGCAAATCCCGCTAGCGGCTCTGGGGCCGCTCCTGGGTTGGCTCGAGCGCCAGATCATCCAACCGGCCCCGCTGGCGGCCAGCCTCGAGCTGAGCACCCTGATCTGGCCGGTCCTGAGCCTGATCCTATTTACTGGCTTGAGCGAAGAGCTGCTCTTTCGCGGCCTGATGCAACGGGCCGCCGTCGGGGCCCTTGGTCCGGCGCAGGGGATCTTGTACGTGGCCTTGGTGTTCGGGACTTTGCACCTTGGCTGGCACTCTTTCCCCGAGGTCTTGTTCGCTATGGCGGTGGGATTGGCGCTTGGCTGGATCGTCTACCGCACGGGCTCGATTTTGGGGGCGGTCTTGGCGCACGGCGTGGCCAACGTCTTTTTGTTTATCGTGCTGCCGGTGCTGGCGCAGTGAGCCTGCGCCAAACCTGCTCACTGCGCCTCCCGGGGGTCGAGGGCGTCGCGTAAGGCATCTCCCAGCAGGTTCCAACCTAACCCGAAGAGAATAATGGTCATGGCCGGGAAAAAGGAGACGTACCAGTAAGCAAACGGTTGCCCCGGCGGTCCCTGAATCCAGGCCCGGGCTGCGCTCACGATCTGCCCCCAGTCGGCGTACCCCGGCGGAAGCCCGATGCCCAAAAACGACAACGCCGCCGCCGACAGCGGTACCGAGCCCAGGTCCAGCACCACCACCGCGGTCAGAGCGGTGAGGGCGTTGGGCAGCACGTGGCGGAAAATGATGCGCCAGTCGGTGGCTCCGATGGCTTTTGCCCCGTCTACAAACTCGAGCGCGCGCACCTTGAGCACCTCGGCCCGCAAGAGCCGGGCGTACCCGGCCCAACCCACCACCACGAAGGCCAGGATCACGTTGCCGAGGCTTTTCCCCAAGAGCGAGGTGATGACGATGATCAGCACCAGGCTGGGAAAGGCGAAGATGATATCGATGATGCGCTGGATGAGGTTGTCCACCCAGCCCCCGAAGTAGCCCGATATGGCCCCCAGCGCCAAGCCGATCAACAGCTGCAAGAACACCACCGAGAGGGAGAGGGTGAAGGCGGTGCGGGTACCCCACACGAGGCCGTACCAGATGTCGTAGCCGTTGGAGGTTCCCATCAAGGGGCGTACCTCCCCCACGTCGCTTTGCACGGGTTTTAGCGGGGGCGAGGGCTGGGCCTGGAAGTTGATGCGGGCGGTCATGTAGCAGCTTTGTGGGGGGGTTAGCAGGGCTTTCCAGAAAACCCCCCCGAAGATGTCGTAGACCTGCCGGCTTTCCCTGGCTCCCAGGTCGCGCAGGCAGTTGTTGCCCACCTTGGGCGGTGGGGCTAAAAGCGGGGCGAACGCCGCAATAAAAATAAACATCACCACCAGCAATAGCCCGAATACCGCCAGGCGGTTGCGACGGAAACGGCGCATGGCCCGCGAGTTCCACCACCGGCTGCGCGCAGGAAGAGCCGGAGAAGTGCCCTGGAGAGCGGCCATGTCAGTCAAACCTCACACGGGGGTCGATGAAAGCGTATAGCACGTCCACCAGCAGGCTGGCCACCACTACGATGACCCCGGCCAGCAGGGCAAAGCCTAAAAGCCCCGGCACGTCGAACTTGCTCGCTGCGTCCACCCCCCAAGAGCCGATGCCAGGGAGGCCAAAGATGCTCTCGGTGATGATGGCCCCTTGCAAGAGGCCGATTACGGTGTAGCCGCCCAGGGTGACGACCGGGATTAGCCCGTTGCGCCGGGCGTGTTTTAGGTTCACCACCCGTTCGGGCAGGCCCTTGGCCCGCGCGGTGCGCACGTAGTCTTGCGAGAGCACCTCGAGCATCGCCCCCCGCGTCACCTTGATGAGGGTGGCGGTGGAGATGGTGGCCAGGGTGATGACCGGCAGCAAAAGGTGGTGCAGCACGTCCCAAAACACCCCCCAGTTCCCGGCCAGTAGCGCGTCGATGCTGAGCAGCCCGGTGACCCGGGGAACCGGGTGGATGAGCAGGGCCACCTGGGTCTCGGAGGAGATGAGGCCGGGCCCTGGGGCAATGCCGAGGGCCCCGTAAAACACCACCAGCAACAGGATCCCTAGCACAAAGGTGGGGATGTTATAGGTGATCACCGCAAAGACCCGGGCAAACTGGTCGATCCACTGGTTTTTGTGTAGACCGGCCAAAGTGCCCAGCCACACCCCGAAGCCCAGGATGGGCAGCAAAGCGTAAAGGGTCAGCTCGAGGGTGGCCGGGAAGCGCTCGGCGATGGTCTCGGCGACCGGCTTGTTGGAGGCCTTGGAGAAGCCCAAATTTCCCCGCACCGCCTCTTTCAGCCAGCTCCAGTACTGTACCAAGAAGGGCTGGTCGAGCCCCTTGTCGCGGATGATCTTGTCGAGGTTTCGTAACTGCTGCTCGCTGGTTACGTAGGCTGCTGCCCGCTCGGCGGGGGTCAGGAATTGCAACAATCCCACGATCACCAAGGTGAGGGCCAAAAGCACCAGCGGGAGGACGGCCAGGCGCCGAAGGATAAACGCGAACATTCTCCCTTTTCCGAATTGGCCCCGCGCTCACCCCAGACGGCGGCGCGGGGCCAGGGGGCGTCTACAGACCCGAGCCTTTGCTGAGGTTCTTCCAGGGGGAGAGGGTGATACCAGAGAACATGGTGTTGGCGTTCTCCTCCAGCCCCTTGATCTTGTCGCTGTAGACCACGAAGCCCAGCCCGGCGGGCACGTTGATGTAGGGGGCCAGCTCGTAGGCCCGGTTGCCGACCTGGCTGTACAGGGCCTTGCGCTTGGCGGGGTCGGTGGTCTGGCGGGCCTGCTCGAGCAGGCTATCCATCAAGTTGTCCTTGAAGTTGCTGCGGGGGAAGTAGTAGCCGTTGGAGCTGTAGAAGGTGTAGAGGAAGTTGTCCGGGTCAGCGTAGTCGGGGACCCAGCCGATGATGATCATGGCCTCTTTGCCTTGCTGCGAGCTCTTGAGAAATTCCGACCAGGGCTTGGCGGTGAGGTTGACCTTGAACTTGGGGTTGAGCTTTTCGATGTTGGTCTTGAGGATTTCCATCGCGGTCTGCGCCGCAACCGAGTTAGCCCGGTAGCTGGCGTTCAGCACGAAGCCGTTTTGCCACAGTTGGCCGCCGAAAGCCTTCTTGAAGTAAGCGGCGGCCAGCTTGGGATCGTAGCTGTAGGTCTTGACGTTGGGGTCGTAGCCGAAGAAGCTCTCCGGCAGCAGCATGGTGCGTTTGATGCCCTTGCCGAGCTGGACTTCCTTGATGTAGCGGTCGTAGTCAAAGGAGTAGGCGAAGCCCTTGCGCACGTTCACGTCGGCGAAGAAGTTGGCGGGGATCCCGTTGCCATCCAGCTTGCCCGAACCCAAAATGGCCGGGTCTTTGATGTTCTCGTTCATGAAGATGGCGGTGGCGGAGTTGTTGGTGATCCCGTCGTAAACCTTCAGGCCAGGGGTACCCTGCACCTGCGACAGCGAGGAGCGCGGACCGATGCTGGCGATGTCGGCATCGCCCTTCTTGAGGGCCTCGATGCGGGTGGCCTGCTCCTTGACCAGCTGCCAGACCACGTTCTCGATCTTGGGCTTGCCCCCCCAGTAGCCGTCGAAGGCCTTGAGCACCACGCTGTTGGCCTCGCGGCGGACCAGCTGGTAAGCCCCGGTGCCGGAGGGCTTCTTGGAGAGTTCGGAGTCGGTGAGGTCCTTGCCGATCCATTCCTTCCAGGTGGCCTCGGTACCGTCCCACTCGCCCAAGCTGATCGCCCACTTCTTGTCCACGATGGACATGTTGCTAGCGGCCAGCTTGTAAAGCAGGGCCGGATCCCGCTTGGGCAGGGTCAGCACCAGCTGGCCCTGGGCGTTGCACTTCACCCCGTTGGCGATTTTGGCAAAGGTGATGCTCTTGTCATCCGCGGCGTTTGCCGAGGTGCCCAGGATCGCCTCCGCTAGGTACCAGTTGCCCGAGTCGGAGTTGTTGGTGACCAGGTTGCGCCGCAGGGTGTACTCGGCGTCGGCGCAGGTAAAGGGGTTGCCGCTATGGAACTTGACGTTTTGCCGCAGGGTGAAGGTGTAGGTTCTGCCGTCGCCGGAGACGGTCCAGGAGGTAGCCAGCAAGGGGGCCAGATCGGAAGCGCTCTTGCCCTTGTAGGTGACCAGGGTTTCGTAGATATTTTCGATGAACTCGTACGAGGCGGTGTCGTAAGCCTGGGCTGGATCCAGGGTGGGAATGTCGGCGTCCTCCATGATCACCAGGGTGTTGGCTGGGGTGGCCGCTAGGGCCAGGCCCAACCCCAACGCCATAGCCGCAGCAAGCAAGGGTTTTTTCATCGTGACCTCCCTCGAGTGGAAACAAGCAAAACTCGAGCCCGGGGGCTCGAGCGGTTGCCGGACCGACTCTCCGCGCCGTTAGGCAGTGCAGATACGGGTATGCGGAGCCGACGGGTTGAAGCAACCAGGGTGTATTGGCTTCCACTACACAGTGAATCTAGCGCATAGCCAAGGCTTACGCAAGCCGTCGGAGGGGCATCCACCGATAGGTGGATACAAAACGCCCCTGCGCTACGGGCAGCCTGGGCCGATGGAGCAACGCCCGCAGCTGAAGCTGCGGACCATGAGAAATCCTCTTGCCCTCGGCGGAGCGCTACCCCGCCACCCCGGACGGGTTTGTATCGCGGCAGCGCCCACCGCTTGGGAGCATCGGGCTTGCCTTATGTGGTGCGCAAGACGCGATGCTCCACGCGGTGGATCATCCTCTCGCGCATCCTGCGTCTGGCGTACGGCGCGAGGCGTGGGATGTTAGTTTTTCAGCGCCCAGCGCACATCCTCGACCATCCGCTGGGTCTCGGCAGGTTTGCCGTTGCCGTAGATGAGCCGTAGGGTTCCCTTAGGATCGATCAGGTAGGTGCTGGCGGTGTGGTCGACGTTGTACTGTTTAGCCGACTTGATCTCGCTCTTCTGATAGAAAACCCCGTATGATTTGGCCACCTCGGCGATTTGTTGGGGGGCCCCGGTGAGCCCGATAAAGCTCGCATCGAAGAAGGTCACGTACTTGTCGAGCACCTCTGGGGTGTCGCGATCGGGATCCACGGAGATAAAGACCACCTGTACCCGGCGGCGCTCCTCGGGGGTGAGGGCCTGGTAGACCTTTTTCAGCTCGAGCAGGGTTGTGGGGCAGACATCCGGGCAGTTGACGAAGCCAAAAAAGATGAGCACCACCTTGCCCCGTTGCGAGGAGAGCCGAAAGGGCTTTCCCTTGTTGTCCGTGAGGGTAAAGTCATAGGCTGCCCGAGGGCTCAAGAGCGGGGTTCCGTAAGGCTGATAGGGGTTGGCAAAGCGGGTATACGCCAGATAGCCCAAGCCGCCCAGCAGCAGCACCAGCAGCCCCGGCAGCCATATATTGCGCCGACGGGCCGGAGGCAAGGGGGTAGGTTCAGCCATACGAACACCATAACAGAGTCCAGGGGGAGGAATGTCACCCTCGGAGGCTTCTTCAGCGGGGTTTCGGCATAGACTAAACCGGTATGCGGCGGGGTATGGAGGTACGCTGGGCGGCATTCTTGCTAGCCCTCCCTTTTTTTCTGCAGCTGCTGGGGTTTGGCGACACACCGCTAGGGGGTGGGCTTTGCGGAGAGCTGTTCCGTAGCCGGGAGACCCCCTTGGCCTTCCAGGGAGCGGGCTTCTGGTACGCCCTCGCTTTCATGATGCTCCTGCTGGGACAGCTCGGGTACGCGGGGCTGCTGGTGTTAGCGGGGTTCCTCGAGCTTCCCTCCCCTTGGCTGCGCGGCGTTTACCGGCTCGGCGCATACTACGCGGCTGGGATGGCTCTGCTGTTCTTTGGGACCCGCACCACCGGCCTGCCGGTCCCGGCCCCGCAGGGTTGGGTTCTGGGCGACGCGGCCCGGATAGACTTCTTGGGCTTGCTGGGGGTAGGGCTCACCCTAGCGGGCGGAGTCCTGCTGTGGGGCCTCTCACGGCACAACACCCCACAACCATCGTGAAAAAGGGCTAATCTGATCCTATGGAGCGTCTACTGGAAGTTATGCGCCGCCTGCGGGGGCCGGGCGGCTGCCCCTGGGACAAAGCGCAGACCCACCTGAGCCTGCGCCCCTACATGCTCGAGGAGGCCGCCGAAGCCGTAGACGCCATGAGCGCAGGCGACATGCCCCACCTGGCGGAGGAGTTGGGCGACGTGCTCTTGCAGGTGGCCTTTCATAGCGTAATCGCCGAGGAGGCCGGCAGCTTCACCTATCCGCAGGTTGAAGGGCTTATTGTGGATAAGCTGATCCGCCGCCATCCGCATGTCTTTGGCGACGTGCAAGCCGATACCCCTGAGCAGGTCGCGGCGAACTGGCAGGCCATCAAGGCCAAGGAAGGAAAGGCCCGTCCATCCGTCTGTGACGAGGTGCCCCGCAGCTTGGGGGCTTTGGCCCGGGCCACGGAGTTGCAAAAAAAACTTGGAACCCCTCCGTCTTCAGAAGCTGAGGTAATCGAGGCGCTGCACCAGGGCGACCTGGCGGAAGCGCTGTGGCGGATGGTGGCCTTGTGTCGAAAAGAGCAGGCTCACCCCGAGATCTTGTTGCGTGAGCGCTGCGAGAAAGCGTGCTAGCCCTCGCGCGGGTATGAGCCCTGAAGTCCTCAAAGCCATCGTTCGCCGCCCGCCCCGCGCGCTGGAGCTACCCCAAGGCTTCGTGGACGCTGCGGTGCTGGTGCCGGTATGGGAAGGACGGCTGCTCTTCACCGTGCGCAGCGCCGACTTGCCGCACCACGCCGCCCAGGTGAGCTTTCCCGGTGGGCGTCTAGACCCGGAGGAGACCATCGAGCAGGCCGCGCTGCGCGAGGCCTGGGAGGAGGTGGGGCTCGAGCCCGGCTTGGTCGAGATCCTGGGCCGCTTAGACCCCACCTTCTCCCCCTTTGGCTTTCGGGTTTTCCCCCTACTGGCGCAGCTTAGGGAAAACCCCCGGCTCAGGCCCAACCCGCTCGAGGTGAGCGAGATCCTCTGGGTGCCGGTCGAGGAGCTGCTGCGCGCTCCGGCCTATGCCGAGGAGCGGGCAACCGCCGCCCAGCCCGGTGTGACCAGGCGCCGGGTGTGGCACTACCCCTGGCGCGGCTACGACATCTGGGGGGTGACCGGGAACATCGTCCACGACTTTCTCGAGCGGATCAAACGGGTGCAGCCGTAGGCAGACCGTGGCCATCCCAACGGCGCCGGTCTGTACGCCTGTAGGTTCCCGCGCCCTAGACCCTGGGAAGCCTGGGCTCAGCGGATCAGGCTCAAAAATTCCTCGCGGGTCTTGGCGTTGTCGCGGAAAACCCCCCGCACCGCGCTGGTGGTGGTGCTCGAGTGCTGCTTCTCCACCCCCCGCATCATCATGCACAAATGCACCCCCTCGATCACTACGCCCACTCCTTGGGGCTCGAGCACCTCCACGATGGCGTCGGCGATCTGGGCGGCCAGCCGTTCTTGCACCTGCAGGCGGCGGGCAAACATATCGGTGATGCGGCCAAACTTGGAAAGCCCCAGGATCTTCCCGTTAGGAATGTAGCCGATATGCACCTTGCCGAAGAAAGGCAGCAAGTGGTGCTCGCACATCGAGTAGAACTCGATCCCCTTGACCACCACCATCTCGCTGCCCTCTCCTTGAAAAACCGCTCCGTTGACGACCTCTTCGAGGCTTTGGCAGTACCCCCGGGTCAGGAAGGCCCAGGCTTTGGCCACGCGTTCGGGGGTTTTGCGCAACCCTTCCCGCTCGGGGTCTTCCCCGATGACCTCGAGCCACTCCCGGCTCAGCGTAGCCAGGCGTTCCACGTCGGTTTCGCAGGGGAAGACCAAGCCCGTGTCGTCAACTTCAATCATGCGCTTCATGCTGCTCCTCCCGCTCAATCCTCACCGTAACTTAGACGATAGTTGGACATTTCCTTGGCCGGATAAAATGGCGTGCGAACAAGAGCCCTGTCCTTACAGGTTCCATCCCCCCGCAACCTCGATAACCTGACCGGTGACGTACCCTTCCCGCACGAAAAAGAGCACCGCGCGGGCCAGCTCTTCCAGGGTAGCTAGGCGGCCCATGGGAACCTCCCCCACCGGTTTGGAGACCGAGTTCTCCGCGATCCCGGGCGAGACCACATTCACCGTCACCCCGCGGCTCGCCAGGCGTTTGGCCAGGGCCTTGCTGTAGAGGATCACCCCGGTTTTGGCTATCGCATAGGCGGTGATATCGGGCCGGGCCAGCAGGTATTGCACCCCAGCGAAGCCGAGATTCACCACCCGTCCCCAGCCCGCCTCGAGCATGTGGGGAACAGCGGCCTGGGTGACATAAAAGGTGGCGTTGAGGTTGCTGTCGAGCATCCGCTGCCACTCCTGAGGGCGGCATTCCTCGATGGGTTTTTTGAGGTAGTCGCCCACGTTGTTCACCAGCACGTGTACCCCCCCCAACCTGGATGCGGCGGTGTTCACCAACCGGCTGGCCTCCTCGGGTTTGGTCACGTCGGCTTGGAGTTTAATGGAGCGCACCCCCAGAGCTTCCGCTTCTTGGCGGGTGGCCTCGGCCTCCGGTTCGCTGGTTTTGTAGTGTACCGCCACGTCAAAGCCTTCGCGGGCCAGAGCCAGCAAGATCGCCTTACCGATCCCCTTGGCGGAACCTGTGATGAGAGCAGCGCGGCGCATTCCCTATACCCTAACCGAAAAAGCTCCATCGCCGCAGGCCAGATAGTCTTGCAGCAAGACCCGAGTGAAAGTGTTGAGGGGGTAATGTAACCCTTCCTCTGGCCTTATCCAAGCCCACTCCGCGATCTCCTCGTTGGGCCTGACCGCCTCAGACTGGCTTTGCGCGTAGTAGTTTAGGAGGACGAAGTGGGCGGGTTTATGAAACTGCGGGTCGAGGATGGCCTCTTGCACCCGCGCCAGCCGGACCCCTTGAAGCTCGAGCCCCACCTCCTCGCGTATCTCGCGTCGTAAGGCGGCCTCGAGCGGCTCTCCCCACTCAACTTTCCCGCCGGGGATGCCCCATAGCCCCCTCCACTTGGTGGTGCGGACCAGGAGTACTCGCCCGGAGGGGCCGGTGATCAGGGCGGCTACGGTGGGGAGGGGGTGTTTAGAGGAGGCCATGGCAGCGTATCGTGCTCAGTTTGGCGGGGTGCGATAAATCCCATAAACCCGCCCTCCTTTGGCATAGGTATCAAGAAGGAAACGGCGTCGCTGGCGGAGTAGGGGGGCTTCTCCCTGGAAAGGGAGCCCGGTGACGAGGCTCAGGGCCAGGGCGTGATCCT
This sequence comes from Meiothermus sp. Pnk-1, assembly GCF_003226535.1. NCBI lineage: Bacteria > Thermotogati > Deinococcota > Deinococci > Thermales > Thermaceae > Meiothermus > Meiothermus sp. Pnk-1. The sequence continues at coordinate 28,761 of NZ_QKOB01000011.1, forward strand.
GGGGGATTTCCGCGTTTTTGGTCAGGCGGGTGGGAAATAGCTCTCCCTGGCTCGAGAACAGCACCCTCGCAGGGCGCCCGCCGGCGATCACCGCCAGCGCGTGCGGAACCTGATCGGTGAGGGCGATGGCCGCGACCTCTTCCGAGACCTGGTGGGTTTCGGCTAGCTCTGGGATGAGCTTGGCCCGGAGCCCCCTCTTGGTCAGGATGGCCGCGATGTTCTCGCTGGGCAGAAGCATCTCAGCAGCTCCTAGGTTACATAAGGCCTCTAGCGTTTGCTCGAACTCCTCTCCCGTGTATTCCTCGTGCATATCCGAGAGCAGATCCTCATCCTGGCGGATCAGGTAATGCATTACCTCGTGGGCCAGGGTGAAGCGTTGGCGCTTGGGCGACTGCCCCTCGGCGATGAGGATGCGGCTTCGGTCGAAGTCGAACATCCCGTCGGTGGGAATAGGGGCGATCTCGAAGCTAGCCCCGATGCCTTTGGCGAGCCGTTCCGGGGTGAGGGGGGCGTTCGCCTTGCGGTACCTTCGAGCGAGCTCGCGCACTTTAGCCCGTAACATTTCCTCTCCTGGGGCGCCTTTCAGGCCAGCGCGATATAGATCCGCACCTCGTCACAAGGGGCGCTTGGACAAAAATGCTCTTCGTACTCGTAGGTAAAAGCCCTCTGAGGAGCGCCCGGTTGGGCGAAATATCGCTGGATTGCCTCCCAGGTCTGGGCTAGCTGTTGTGACGCAGTGGGGAAGACCAAGTACCTTCCGCTCGGGATGTAAAGGCCCCGCAGGCCATGCGGTACGTCTTCCAGGCTGGGAACCTGGTAGCCCAGCACCACTGAATAAGCCGACTGCCCGTAGTCGAAGCGCACACAAAAGGGGTGACCTTTGGCTAGCCTACGGGGAATTTGCGCTGCCAGGTCTCCCTGTTCAAGCCGCTTCCACAGATCCGGTATGCGGGCGGTCTGGGGGTCGGCCTCCAAGGTTGGGCTGGTATGGGCCTCGCTGCTTTCGCGCAGCGGAACACGAGCCTCGAGGCCCACCACGTAAAAACCAGAGGCGCTTATCGGGAAGGGCTCTTCCATTGCTCCCTATTGTGCCGCTCATTTACCGGCCAGTTGGTCATGTAGGCAACATAGCCAAAACCGCCCACAGCCCCTGCTCGGGGGGGCTGCGGCAACCGTCGTTCGGCGGGCCTTAGCCTTCTAGAACCCGCCGTAGGTGCAGGAAAATTTCGTACCAGTCGCGCTTAGACTGGGGTCGCTTGCCGCGCAGCTCGATGCGCGAGAGGGTCTTTTGCCAGTCGGGAGTGATCTCTTTGCCCAAGATGGGATCGGCCAGAAGTTCGGCCAAGCCCTTGGGGAGGGCCGCAGGGGTGCGCTCTCCGGCGAAGTCGGTGGGCTCGAGCAAGTCCTGGACGCTCATGGCATAGGTTCGGGCCAGGGTGTTGAGGGTCTCCAAGCTGGGGTTGGTACGGCCCCGCTCGAGGTCGGAAAGATAGGGCACGGAAAGCCCGCTCTGCTCGGATAGGTCCTTCAGCCGCCAACCGCGCTCGCTGCGAAGTTCTCTGAGACGTTCTGCTAGCGTCATATTGAGGTCAGCTTAGCGCAGAACGGGTTTATGGTCAAGCCATAATGACCTGATGGGGTATTGCCATCTGCATATTAATAGAAATACGAGCCTACCAGAGCCCGCCGGGGCGCAGCTTGAGCGATCATCGCGGTGACGATCCAGGCCTAGCTCCGCCGTGGGGGTGGCCTTGCGCCGAGGCTTTTTGGCCCTGTTGTCCCGCGGATGACGCTTGTAGGGCTCTGGCAACTTGATTTTTGGGGCGGTGGGTTACGCCAAACGCGGGGGATCGTCCTCCTCTGGAATCTTGTTCCCAGCCCACTGGGCGGAAGGATACAATCGTTAGCATCTATGGCGCAGACCCTCGAGTACGATACCGAACAGCTCATCGAGCAAGACCTGACCCACCTTTTCCACCCGGTCACCAACCTTTACCGCCACCGCCAGACCGGCCCCCTGGTGATGGTGGAGGGGAAGGGCAGCCGGGTCAGGGATGTTGAGGGAAAGTGGTACTTGGATGGCTTTGCGGGGCTATGGAACGTGAACGTGGGACACGGACGCACCGAGCTGGCCGAGGTCGCGGCGGAGCAGCTGCGGCGGTTGGCGTTCCAGCCCACTTTCTTCGGGATGGCGACCCCTCCGGCCATCGAACTGGCGGCGAAGCTCTCCGAGCTGCTGCCGCACCACTCGCACTTCCAGTTCACCTCGGGCGGGGCTGAGTCCAACGAAACCGCTATCAAGATCGCCCGTTACTACTGGGCGCTTTCGGGTCAGCCGCGGAAGACCAAGATCATCTCGCGGCGCATGGCCTACCACGGGATCGCCATGGGAGCCCTGGCTGCGACCGGGGTCCCGGCCTACCATGCCGACTTTGGGCCGCTGCCGCCGGGCTTTATCCACGTCACGGCCCCGCTGACCTACCGGAACAATCCTGGGCTCTCGGAGTCCGACTTTGTGGCGATGCTGGCGCGAGAACTCGAGGAGACCATCGGGCGCGAAGGCCCCGAGACCATCGCGGCCTTCATCGCCGAGCCCGTGCAGGGGGCGGGCGGCTTGGTCCCTCCGCCGAAGGGGTATTGGCAGGTCATCCCGCAGATCCTGAAGAAGCACCAGATCCTGCTCATCGCCGACGAGGTGATCACCGGCTTCGGGCGCACCGGGAAGATGTTTGCTCAGGAGACCTACGGCTTTCAGGCCGACATCACCAGCTTCGCCAAAGGCGTCACCTCGGGCTACGTGCCGTTGGGCGGGGTGGGCGTGACCCCGGAGGTGTACGCGGTGGTCTCGAGGCCAGACCGGATGTTCATGCACGGCTTCACCTACTCCGGCCACCCCGTGGCCTGTGCGGTGGGGCTGGCCAATATCGCCATCCTCGAGCGCGAGCGGCTCTGGGAGAACGCCGCCTTACGGGGGGAACAGCTTTTACGCGGCCTCGAGCGCTTGCTCGATCACCCCAACGTCGGCGACGTGCGCGGCAAGGGCTTGATGGCTTTGGTCGAGGTGGTCGAGGATAAATCGACCAAGAAAAGCTTTGACCCTTCCCAGGGCATCGGTGCAAGGCTCCAGGCCGCCACCCGCAGGCGGGGGCTCATCGTACGCTGTAACGACACCGGCATCGCCATAGCCCCCCCTCTGATCGTCACCGAGGCCGAGGTGGACGAGATGCTCAACATCCTCGCGGATTCGCTGGGTGAGGTGTTCGCTTAGGGCCAAGGTACAAAACGCGGCGGGTCAGGCCAATCGTGCTGCCAGCCCCCAAGCGGCGGGGAAGGGGGCGTTAAGGCCTGCGTTACCTCGCCTGGGGGGAGGCTCGAGGCTGCGTAACGTGCGATAAACTCCCCCTGTAGAACGAGCAAATCCGCCATTACGGGCCGTTCACGGGCGGGTTTTAGGCTAAGCGGTAGATGCGCCCTTGGACCATCATCGGATTGGTGCTGCTGGGCTACGGTTTGGCTCAGTACCGCAGCGATGCAGCCCCTCCGGCCCCTGAGAAGCCCTGCCCTCAGCCTGGGCAATACTGGCTCGAGCTCCCCCCGGTGCGCTGGCCGGTGAGGAGTTTGCGCTTAGGCGGCCAGCGCTACGGGGCGGAGGCCCTCCTGCGGCTGCTGGCTTCAAGGGCTCGCCAGCCGCAAGATTACCTGCGCCAGCAGCTCGCCGCGGCCAAGCTCAGCCTGGCTAGCGGGGCCGAGCCCTCGGCCATCGCCGCCACGGTGGCCGAGGCCGATCAGATGCTCCAACGGTTCGCCACGCGCGAGCAGATGCTGGCTTTGGGGGATGCGCTCGAGGCCTACACCCGTTTCCGTCGCTACACCCCGGGGTGCCGATGACCCTGCACCTATCTTGGCCGCTCCGCCTGGGTTTGGCGACGCTGGCGGCGGTCGGGGGCTTTGTATGGCTCGAGGCCGCCTGGACGGCTTACCAGGCCGATACCGCGCTGAGCCAGGCTCGCGCCCTGCACCGCCAGGGACAAACCGATGGGGCCTTACAGGTGCTGGAGGCGGCGCAGCGGCGCGCTTGGGGGAACGCCGAGCTGGCCCTCGAGGCGGGGAACGTTTTCCTGGTGCGGTACTTGCTCGAGGGGGACGGCGTAGAAGAGGCTATCAACCGATATTCTCGGGCTTCCCGGCTCAATCCGCTCGAGCCCTTTTACCCGGCGAGCTTGGGGCAGGCCCTGTTGCTGGCGGGGCGGTTCGACCGGGCCGAGGAGGCCCTGGAGCGGGCCTTGTCGGGCGATCCGCACAACCTCGAGTACCTGTGGTGGATGGGTCGGGCCAAGGAGGGGCAAGGCGACCTAAAGGCGGCGCGGGCGTTCTTCCGGCGGGCGCTCGAGGTGCGCGAGGACCCCCGGGTGCGGGCCGACCTCCTGCGGATCGGGGCGAGGCGATGAGGTGGGCTGCCGGGTTGGAATCCGCCGCCTGGGATGTGCTGGTCGCCCTCGCGCTCTTCGCCGCTCTGAGCCAGGGTGGGTTCTCGGGGTGGGGTTTGTTCGGCTTGCGGGTGCTGGTTGGAATGGGGCTGATCTTGTGGTTGGGTTCGGCGGTGGTACGGGGCTACTTGCGCTGGCCACCGTTGCCGGTCGCCTCGGCTGCGCTGGCGTATCTGCTCATCACGGTGGTGGGGGCGCTCTCGAGCCCTTACCCCTATGGCAGCGCCCAAGCCCTGCTCAACACGGCGATGTTCGGGGCAGCTTTTTTTCTGGGCTATGCCTTTCGACCAAGCTGTAGACCGGTTTTGCTGGCAGGCTTCGGGCTGGAGGCGGGGGTACTCGGGGTCTATGGGCTATGGCAGGCCGTGGGGGGGCTTACCCGGGTGAGCGGGCCCTACTTCAATTCCAACCACTACAGCGGGTTTCTGGCCTTGGCCGTGCCGATCACCTTGGGGTTGGCCCGCTCGAGCCGGGGTTTTGGGCGCGGGCTGTGGGCGAGCTTGGCGGGGCTGCTGTTTGTCAACCTGGCCCTGACCTTCTCCTGGGGCTTGCTGGCGGTGGCGCTGGCCTTGGCGGGGTGGCTGCTGGCGGGGTTCGGGCGGAGGGGGTGGGCCGGGGTGCTGTTGGCGCTGGGCCCGTTGGGGCTGGCGTTGCTGATGCTGCTGAGCCTGAGCCCCCAATTGGCCGGCAGTCTGGGCCAGCGCACGGTAGCGCTTTGGCAGGACTGGGCCCGGGTGAGCCTCGAGAGCCGCGCCGGAATTGCTCGAGGGAGCCTCGAGCTGATCAAAGCCCATCCCTGGCTGGGGGTGGGGCCGGGTAACTTTGTCTACACCTGGCCGCGCTACCGCCCGCCCAAGATCGAGACCGTGCCCCAGGAGATCCTGCACAAACGCGTCAACTACGCCCACAACGACTACCTCCAGGTGGCCAGCGAGACCGGGCTGCTGGGCCTGGCTGCGTTTTTGGGGTTTTGGATCCTGGTGCTGGGTAAGGGCGCGCCTTCACCCGCTGGCGCCGGCATCAAAGTGGGGCTGATCGCGCTGTTGCTCCACGGCCTGACCGATGGAAACCTCACGGTTGTTCCGGCCAACGCGGTATTGGCGTACCTGTTCGCCGGGCTTTATGTGGGAGAAATGAATGATCCTGATTGACGCCACGCCGCTACAGTCCGAACATCGCTTGCGCGGGGTGGGGGCCTATGTCCGCCACCTGGTCCAGCGCCTGGAAGCTAAAGGTCACACCCCTTTTTACTTCGCCTCGACGGTGGGGCTCGAGCACGTTCAGGACCTCCTCCCCCCCGAGCGCACCTTTGCCGTCTACCGGCCGCACACCCCGGCCCAGGTCTACTGGGCCTACAACGAGCTGGCCATGCGCTGGGCCATCCTACGCCTGCGGCCCAAGGTGTTTTTCTGCCCGGACTTCAACGGGTTCCTCGGCAACCCCTTCGGCGAATCGGTGCCGATGCTGCACGACCTGATCCCCCTCAAGGTGCGGGAGGAAGGAGGGGGAGTGGGGATCCGGCTCTCCCGGCTGCGCTGGGGGGTTTACTTCGCCAGGGTGCGGCGGGCGCGGCACATCATCGCCCGCAGCGAATGGGTCAAGAGGGACGCGATAGAGCTACTGGGCATCGCCCCCGAGCGGATCACGGTGGTGGCCCAGGGCTTGGACCGGGAACGCTTCGTACCGAGCACCGGACAGGGCCCCTACGCCGCGGAACCCCCCTACTTCTTGCACGTGGGGGGCTCGGGGTTCAACAAGAACGTGCGCCGGGTGCTGGAGGCTTTCGCCAAGGTGGCCCCCACCCATCCCCAGACCCGGCTGTACTTTGTGGGGCCCTGGGCTCCTGCCGAGCGGGAGTGGTTGGAGGCCGAGAAAACCCGGCTGGGGCTTGCGGAGCGGGTGCATCACCTGGGGTTCATTCCCGACGCCGATCTGCCGAGCCTGTACGGCAACGCGGCGGCGGTGGTGTTCCCCTCGCTCGAGGAGGGCTACGGCCTGCCGGTGCTCGAGGGGATGGCCTCGGGGGCTCCGGTCATCACCTCCAATGTCTCCTCGTTGCCGGAGGTGGCCGGGGATGCGGCCTTGCTGGTCAACCCGCTGGAGGTGGAGGCCATTGCGGCGGCCATGCGGCGGATGCTCGAGGAGCCAGGGCTGGCCCAGGCGTTACGGCAGAAGGGCCGGGTCCAGGCCAGCCGGTTCTCCTGGGAGGCGCTGGCGGATCGGGTCTGGGAGACCTTGAACCGCATCGCCCAAGCAGCACCCTCGGGATAGGGGCTTGTTACGCCCCTTGTGATCTGGGCGTTTCCTCGGAGCTTCACGAACGGGGCGAAGCGTAACAGGGGGGGTTATTGCGACAGGTACGGGACCGGTGGCCGTAACGGGAGCGTTATGGGGACCCCGCTAAGGTAGGGCCTGGAGCGATTGACACCAGGCCGAGCGAGGGGTGATATGCAGACGATTATTCGAGCCCGTGCGCCTTTACGGATCAGCTTCGGGGGTGGGGGAACCGATGTCCCCCCCTACTGCGACGAACGCGGTGGGGTGGTGCTCTCGGCCACCATCAACCGCTATGCCCTGGCTTCGCTGGTCCCCGGCGGCGACCGTTTTAGCGTGCGCAGCATCGATTACGACCAGAGCATCGAGTACGGGATCCATGATCCTTTTGTCTTTGACGGCCAGCTCGATCTCGCCAAGGGGGTGCTCGAGCACTTTCGCCGCACCCAGGGGCTCAAAGACGGCTTTGAGGTCGCGCTGCACAACGACGCCCCCCCAGGATCGGGTTTGGGCTCTTCCTCGGCCATTACGGTAGCCCTGATCGGGGCCATCGCCGAGCATCTGCGCCTCTTTCTGGATAAGTACCAGATCGCCGAGTTGGCCTACCGCATTGAACGCCAGGACGTGGGCATCAAAGGCGGCAAGCAGGATCAGTACGCGGCCACCTTCGGCGGCTTCAACTTTATCGAGTTCCACCCCGGACTCACCCTGGTGAACCCCCTGCGGCTCCCGGCGCAAACCGTGTGGGAGCTCGAGTATAGCCTGGTCTTCGCCTTCGTGGGGGGGCAGCACTTCTCCGGGCACATCATCGAGAAGCAGCAGGAGAACTACCAAAAAGGCCGCTACGACGCGGTGCAGGCCATGGACGAGATCAAGGCCATCGCCTACGAGATGAAGCGGGCCCTGCTGCGCGGGCATCTCCAGGAGTTCGGCGCCCTCTTGGACGTCGCCTGGCAGTGCAAAAAGCGCATGGCCGAGGGCATCAGCAACCCCCATATCGACGAGGTGTACCAGGAGGCCAAGAGGGCCGGAGCCATAGGCGGCAAGGTCACCGGGGCGGGCGGGGGCGGCTTCATGTTCTTCTACTGCGATCCCTACCGCCGCTTCGCCGTGCAGGAGGCCCTCAAGAAGACCGGGGCCCAGGTGGTGAACCTGAGCTTCGTGGAGGAGGGGCTCTCGGCCTGGACCCTCCACGAGGGCGCCCTCGAGCCCAGGGCCCTGGCCGTCCAGTAGGAGGTCTATGACGCAACCCGCCCTATCCGCGTTCGGTCAGGCGATGGACGATCACCTCGAGGTGGCGCGGGCCACCCGTGCCCTGGCTCCTCAAGTGGCCCAGGCCGCCCAGATGATGAGCGAGTGCTTACGCCAGGGGGGGCAGATCCTCTTCTGCGGCAACGGCGGCTCCGCCGCCGACGCGCAGCACCTGGCCGCCGAGTTTGTGGGGCGCTTCCTCAAGGAGCGCCGGGCCTTACCCGCCCAGGCCCTCAGCGTGAACACCTCGATCCTCACCGCCATCGGTAACGACTACGGCTACGAGCGGGTCTTCGCCCGGCAGGTGGAGGCCGTGGGCAGGCCTGGCGACATTTTGGTAGGCATCACCACCAGCGGCAACAGCCCCAATATCCTCGCCGCCGCCCTGGCCGCCCGCGCCGCAGGCCTGAAGGTCATCGGCATGACCGGGGCGGGCGGGGGCAAGCTGGCGGCCCTTTGTGATTTGCTGCTGGCGGTGCCCTCCCAGAGCACCCCGCGCATTCAGGAGATGCACATCCTGATGGGCCATAGCTTTTGCCAGATGGTCGAAGAAGCGCTGCTTGAAGCATGAAGAGGTCGCTCGAACAGGCCGTGATCCTGGCCGGGGGGTTGGGCTCCCGGCTGGGGGCTTTGACCCGGGAGACCCCCAAGCCGCTGTTGCCGGTAGCGGGTAAGCCCTTTCTGGACTATCTGCTGTGGAACCTCGAGCGCCACGGCTTCCGGCGCATCCTGTTCTTGCTAGGGTACAAAGCCACGCAGTTCATCGAGCACTACGGCAGCGGAGCACGCCACGGCCTCGCTGATGACGCGCAGCGAAACGCACGTCTTGAGGTTGAGTACGCCGTCGAGCCCCGACCGATGGGTACGGGCGGGGCGCTGCGGCTAGCCCAGGACTACCTGGACGAGCGCTTTCTTTTGCTCAATGGGGATACCCTATTCGACTTCAACTACCTCGATCTGGCCTTGCTCGAGGCCCCGGCTGCCGTAGCCCTGCGCCAGGTGCCCGACGCGGCCCGCTACGGGCGGGTGCGGCTGGAAGGCAACCGGATCGTCGGGTTTGGCGAGAAGGAGGGAGAAGGCCCTGGCCTGATCAATGGCGGGGTGTACGTGCTCTCGCGGCCAGTCGTGGAGCTCCTGCCGGAAGGGGTGAGTTCGCTCGAGCGCGACCTCTTCCCCTGCCTCGTCGAGCGGGGGGAACTGCTGGGCAAACCCTATGAGGGGTTCTTCCTGGACATCGGCCTGCCCGAGACCTACGCCGAGGCCCAGACGGCCCTCCCCAGCTGGCAGAAAAAACCGGCGGTGTTCCTAGACCGCGACGGGGTATTGAACCACGACCAGGGCTACACCCATCGCCCTGAGCAGTGGCGCTGGACCGAAGGAGCCGTCGAGGCGGTGAAGTGGCTCAACGACCGGGGGTATCTGGTCTTGGTGGTCACCAACCAGGCGGGAATCGCACGGGGCTACTATACCGAGGAACACTTTTTGCAGTTCACCGCCTGGATTCACGAACAGCTGCGCCTGGCCGGGGCGCACCTCGAGGCCACCTACTACTGCCCCTACCACCCCGAGGGCTTGGGCCCTTACCGCCGCGACTCGGAAGACCGCAAACCTCACCCTGGCATGTTCCTGCGGGCCATCGCCGAGTGGCAGCCCGATCTTTCGCGCAGCCTGGCCATCGGCGACAGGGAAAGCGACCTCCGGGCGGCCTGGGCGGCAGGGGTGCAGGCGCGGCTTTTCGCTGGAGGCAACCTGCTCGAGTTCGTCCAGGATGCCCTCGGCGAATCCGGGCGTTAGGAGGAGCGGATGCGGGTCGGATTTTTCACCTACGGGATGGGGCAGCATCTCACGGGCATAGGCCGTTATACGGTAGAGCTGACCCGCGCGCTAAAGGCTGCTGACTCCGGCCTCGAGATCGTCCTGCTCAACCCCTACCCAGCTTCTCCGCTGGGGTGGTATCGGGAGTTTGAGACCTACCCGCTTCCCGCGCTGCAAAAGATTCCGGCGGCGGCCAGCCTGGGTAACTGGCTGCTGCACCGGGCGGCGCTCGAGCTCCAGCTCGACATCCTCCACGACCCCTGCGGCATCGCGCCCTTCCTGGTTCCGACCAAGGCTTACCGGCGGGTCACCACCATCCACGACGCGATTCCCTTGGTAATGCCCAAAGTCCAGCCCCTGGCGACGCGGTTGATCTTTCGCACCCTGGTTCCGCTGGCCCGATACACCGCCGACGCCATCTTTACCGTGAGCCACCATGCTGCCGTGGATCTGGCCCGCCACGCCCGGCTACCCCAGCGCAAGCTCTTCGTGGCCCCCAACGCGGTGAACCCGCCCCCGGCAATGGGCCAAGCCGAGGTTCGGGCGGCGCTCGAGCGCCTGGGCGTCAACCCCCCCTACTTTTTGGCGGTGGGCCAGCTGGCCTCCCGCAAAAACCTGCCCCGGCTACTGGAGGCTTTCGCCATGCTCCGCCGGGAGAACCCCGAGCTAAACCTGGCCGTGGTGGGGCCGAGCGCTTGGAAGGGCCACGAGATCTTCCAAAAAGCCCGAGACCTGGAGGGCGTGACCCTTACCGGTTTCGTTTCCGAGCAGGAGTTGGACGCGCTGTACTACGGGGCGCTGGCCCTGGTCTTTCCCTCGCTCTATGAGGGTTTTGGTATCCCGGCCATCGAGGCCATGGCCCATGGAACCCCGGTCTTGGCCGCCCGTGCGAGCGCCTTACCGGAGGTGGTGGGCGAGGCCGGGCTGCTCTTCGACCCGACATCGGTGGAGGCCATCGCCGCGGCCATGCGCCGGATCTGGCAGGATGAGGGTTTGCGTGAGGAGCTTAGGAGGCGGGGGCTCGAGCGGGCCAAGCGGTACACCTGGGCCGAGACCGCCCGCAAAACCCTGGAAGTCTACCGGCATCTATTGGGTGACCGGGCCGTGCGAGGTGCGTATTTGGAAGCTTAGGCAAGCCGCATTCACCGCGCCGCTTTCGCGCGGTGAAGCACGCTTCAAGGAGATTGTCCCATGCGGAAGAATGTGTATATATCGCTCTCAATTGTCCTGGCCATCGCGGTTTTGTGGATAGTTGCGGCCTTTGCCCAAGGTGGGGATCGCACCCGGCCCACCCTCACCTTGAGCAACCCGCCCAACGGCACCAATGTCACCGTGGGAAACGTTACCGTGAGCGGAGAGGCCAGCGACGACACCGGGGTGACCCGCCTCACCTATCGCTTGGGCGCAGGGCCTGAGCAAGAGGTGAAGATCACCCCGGGAACCACAGTGGAGTTCGGCTTCACCGTGGACCTCAAGCCCGGTCACAACGTCATCATCCTGAGTGTTTACGATGCCGCGGGAAACCGCACCTCCAGCACCGTCACGGTGAGCTACGCCGCGGCTGCAGCCTCCCCCTTGCCCGGGGCCTGGCCCTCGCCCACGGGTGCGCCTCCGACCCTGTTGCAGGCGTACTGGATCAACCATTACGTGACCGCTACCGATAGCCAGGTAGAGGTCAAGTACATGCAGTACCGGCCCCGCCAATTTGATGCGGGAATAAGCTTGATCCGCCGGGCCGCTGAGCAGCGCTTTGCCGAGTCTAAGCTCGAGGATCCCGGCCCCTATCGGGGCTGGGACGTGCTCATCCTGCCTGGGGGCGGCACCTACACCGGCTCGACCGGTAAAAATCTGCTCGAGCTCTACCTCAACCGTACGGCCAGGGTCGGCCTCATCTGGTATGGCAACCCCCAGGACCTGCCCTCCTGGATGGAGAACCAGGGCTGGGTGCGCGGGGCGGATGTCAAGGTGGACGGCAAGAACTACCCGGTTTTCCTACGTACGATGGGGGCGGGTCAGCAGTTGTTGGGGGGGATCGAGCGCAAGTCGGGGCGGGTCTACACGGTATTGTTGGCGGAGAAGGACGGCAAGCCCTCCAGCCCCCCGCCGGTCCCCGCCGGGCTCGAGGTGCCCAAGCCCAACGCCGCCTGTCCCGATTGGGTGCACGACCAGTACATGGTCAAGGGCTTTGACGGGAAGATGTACCGCACCTGGCACCCTCAGATTGACCCCGTGTACTGGTGCTACTTCGGCCACGAACACGGCTCCGACCCGCGCCTGTTCGCGGCCTTCGATAAGATCGCTCCGGCCTTCGGCTACGTGAGCCAAAAGGCCAACGCCGACGAGCCCCACACCGGCTTCAAGCTCTTCGCCTACGACGACAACCAGGGACACTCCTGGCTGATCCAGTTCCACATCGGTACCGGCGGTAGGGGCCGGCTGTGCACCCGTTTCCACGAGTACAACGTGTGGGTGGCAGACCGTAAGAGCGGCGAGCTACTGGCCGATCTGCACTTTATGACCGACACCGGCCCGGCCTTGGACGCCAGCGCCACCGGGACCCCGGACGACCCCGGCAAAGCCAACACCACCCGCTACAAGCCCGCCGAGTGCCCAGAGAACCTGAATATCCCCATGAACAACGATCAGGGCCGCCGCCGGATTCCCCAGATCAACCGCAACGGCTACGAGACCTGGCAGCCCAGCCTACCCAAGACCTTAGGGATGTTCGGCGCGCGCGGCTACAACACCGATAACCCCCAGACCCGCTGCTCTGCCGAGACCGACGCCGAGGGCAACCCCACCTGCAACGAGTTGATCAAGACCACATCCGACTACGACTGGGGCGAGAACCGCTGGTTTATCATTGCCGAGGCAGATGCTAATAAGGGGTTTGGCATCGACGCCAGCACCGCTTTGGCCACCGGGGTGTTCTACACCGATCCCAAGGGCCTCGAGCTGCGCAAACCCACCGACCCCGACGCCGTGCACCAGTACATCAAGCCCGGCCTGAAGATCGCTCACATCACCGGGGAGCGCTGGATTCCCTATGACCCCTGGTGGGTGCAGTACCGGGCGGTACCCTCGGGCAAGGTGTTTTTCTCCGGGCATAACCTCGAAGACTCGCTGCGCCAGCCCAACTGAGCCTTCCCACGTCAAACGTCGTACGTCAAACGAAGGGGATCGGTCCCTAGGTGTACCGGCTCCGCCGGTCCCGATAGGGGATCGTCCCTCGGGTGTACGGGCGTAGCCCGTCCCAATAGGGGATCGTCCAAAAAAGCGTTTTGCGTATTGCGTATGACGTACGACGTCAGTAAAACCCACTACCCCGAACCTCAAGTCCGTGGCCGGGTAGGCCCCAGGATCAAGTAGCTCGCTGGGCCGTGGGAAGGCCGCAGCCGATGAGCTCTGGAACGCTTCGGGTGGGGTTCCAGCGCCGGCCAAGGAGGGCGATCAGCGCTGGAAGGGGGTCTGCGGCGAGCGGTGATAGATCTGCGCCTCTCCGTTGTCGTAGACCCGGTCACCCAGGAGCCAGGTGGATTGGGGGAATCCCCAGGCGATCGAGTTGGCCTGTTTGAGGCTCGAGTTCAGCGTGTGGAAGGCAAAGGGATTGCGCTGGGCCACATCCAGGTCGTTGAGGTTGGAAGGGCCGAAGTTGTATTCCATGTAGTAAGCGTCGTATAGGCGGGTCTCCGGGCCCACCCACAACACGCTCTCCCGCTCCCGCTCGCTCCAGGCGTGGATCGCCTCGATCTCGGCGGCGCTGTAGTGCATCCAGCGGTTGCTCACCAGGGGGTCGAGGGTGGCCTTGAGCAGGCTGAGCACCGCCAGGATCACCGCTGCTGCGCCCGCCACTTGCCAGCGCCAGGGGCTCGAGCCCAAGAGCCGGGAGAGGCCCAGGGCGAACAGCGGGGCGGCGAAGACGGCAAAGTAGGTGTACATGCGTACCTGGAGGTTGCTGCCCGCCTCGAGCCCTACCAGGTCGATCGGAATTGCCGCCGCCAACTGCAGGCCGAACCCTCCATACAAAGCCAGCAGGAGAACCCGTGGGACAGCCGCTCTCTCGGGGGCGCGCAGGGTAGGGACGAGGAGCGTGAGCCAGGCCGCAAAAGAGCCCAGGAAAAGAATCCAGCGGAAGGAGGAGAGCAGCCTGTACACCCAAGGGCTCGCCCAGTCCGTAGCGGTGGATTCGTAGGGGTTAGATTCCGGGGTGAAGCTCAGGGCCAAGGCCCCGAGCTTGGCCAGGGCCGTTTTGAGCACTTCCAGGTTGTGCCCGGCGATGGGGTAGATGTACCACATCACCAACATCACCAGTAGCCAGGAAGCCCCTACCCGTAAGGCCAGGCGCTGGGTGGAGGTGCGCAGCTGGGGTAGAGGCTGGCGGCGCATCCCCAAAAGGAGCAGGGCGAAGATCAAGGCCACGGTGGAAGCCACGATGAAGCTCGAGCCGAAAAAGACGTTGAGCGTCGCTAGGCTAAAGGCCACCAGATAATAGACCGCCACCCAAGCTGCGAAGAGCCCCCAGTTGCGGGCTTGCGCTTCCATGAAGCCCTTCAGCAGGCTGAGCGAGGCCAGCAGGGTGAGGGCGACCGTGATCTTCTCGTGGTTGCCGCGGGAGACGGTAAATACCAGCTCTGGCACCAGAAACAGCGTCGAAGCAGCGATCAGGCCCAGCCGATCCGAGCCCAGCCAGCGGCGGAAGGCGGCAAAGCCGAAAATCCCCAGGAACACATTACCCAGGACGGGCAAATAGATCTGCGTCAATTCGCCGATGGGCCGCCCGGTGAAATAGGAGAGCATGTTGACCCAGGTGGCGTAGGCGTACCCATGCGGGTATGCCCCGGCGTAATCGATCCTGCCCTCGAGCTGCATGCGGGCGATGATTCCGGCGAAGGCCACCCCGTCGATCTCGCCCCAGCGACCGCCGTAACGCAGCACAAAGTACAAACCGAAGCAAAGCCCAACCCCTGCGATCAACCAGAACGCCGAGAGCTGGCTCTCTTGTCGGGGGTGGGGCCGGGCCTTAGCGGAAGGGGCTGGCTGGATATCTCTGCGGCTAGGGGTCATTGCGGCCTCCGGTTCATACCCATCTCCACGCGCGCCATAGGCCCACAAGCCCTGCGGCGAGGAGCGCCGCTAGCAGGATCAGGGCCATCGGATTCGTGCCAAACTCTTGTCGTATACCCTCTCGCTGGCTAGGGATGATGAAGACCGGGGCGAGCTCGAGGGTAATTTTCCCCAGCACCAGCCTAACCGGCTGGTAACCCCTCCCGCTGGGGGAGAAGGCCAACTCTTCAGACCACCGGCCCGCCCCCGGGACGCTGAGTTCGCTCCAGGCTTTTACCAGCTCGTTGCCCACCCACAGCTCGGCGGGTCCTGCGTAGTCGAGGCTGCCCTGGTTCTCCAGGCTTAGCCGGAACCAGGCTGGCTCAAACTGCCGGACATCTTTGGCCTCGAGCCTGCCCTGGAGCTTAGGAGTCTCCGCTTGGCGGCGGCTCCAGGTGCGGCTGGCCGCGTCATAGCGCAGCAGGTGGGCTCCGGCGGGAAGGCTGGGTAAGCCCAGGGCCGCACCCACCGGACGGGGTGTACTGAGCACCATCTGAAAGCCACCGGGGATTGCCTTGACCTGACTGAGCTGGGCCCCCGGCAAGTTCAGGCTAGGGCCAGGAAAAGCCTGCAACCAGGCCCGCAGGTTGCGCGGGTCGCGTCCCGCGTAGGGGGCGAGGCGCTGGCGGAAGGCCTGCCAGCTCTCCCGGTCGGCGGGGGGCTCGAGGGTGAAGGCTTGGAGCTGGTAGCTGGCCTGCCGTAGCTCTACCCCGTCAGGACCGGTATAGAGCAGGTAGCCGCCCATAGCGTATAGAGCTTGTTCGGGCTTGCCGGGGTAAGCCCGGGGCGGGCCATCTTCGGCGGGGGATTTCGCGCCTGGGGCCGAAGGCGGAGGGGGGGTAGGAGGCGCTGAAGCCGGGCGCTCCAGGATCCAGCTATCTACATTGGGCCCGGCCTGGAGGCTTTGGGTGCGGAGTACCCGGCCATCCCCTAGGTTCCACAAGCCCCCCTGGGCCCAGCGCAGGTGGACGCGCTGGTCAATCGGGCTCAGGTAAAGCTGGGGAACGCGGAAGTAGCTTGCGCTGTACTCGCCCCTAAATCCTGGAGGGAGGGCCCGGTCGGAGGTGCGCACCAGCGAATCGTCCTTGGGTAGGTAAGGGGATTCGAGTTCCGCGATGGGGGCATCGCTGGTGCCGGAGAGCCAGTTCCAGTGCTCGCTGGCCTGGGCGCTGTAGAAGTAGATGCCTTCCGAGCCGGGGTAGCCCTGGGTGGCTTCGACGAAAGTGACCATGGGCCAGCGCTGGCCCACCACGAAGCGGGTCAGGTGGGCCGGGGAGGGAGCGTTAAACTTCTGCCCACCGATTTGGTAGGTCTCCTGGTAGGGATAAAAGCCCGCCAGATGCAGCCCGTAGCGCCAAACGGTGGGGTTATCGGTTTTCCAGGAGTAACGGAAGGTGGTGCGCTCGAGGTTGTAGGGTTCAGGACCAAAAGGTACCCCCGCGGGAAAACGGCTTCCGCGCACGACTAACTGGGCATAGCGGGTGGCCGGGTCGAAGTTATAGAACACAAAGGGCGACTCAAAGGATACCTGGGGTGGGTAGGTGCTGGAGTTGATGGCGTACATGCCGCCGTTTTGAAAGCCGGGGAAGGGGTTCAAGCGAAAGGTATAGTCGCGCAGGTCCAAGTAGAGGGGGTTGGGGTTTCGCTCGAACCAGTCGGGGGATTCCCGTCCGATGCCTAGAAAAGGGAAGTTGGGCATGATCGAGGGGGCTACCTTGAAGGGCAGCTCGGGTTGAGCCCGCAGATTGGCGCCAAAGCGCTCGCAGCCGCGGGTGGTCTGGTAGGGGTCGGCCTCGGGGCGGCGGCGGTTGGTCTGCCACAGGGGGTCCCCCCGGGCATCGGTGCCTACGGTGATTTCGATGTCGATTTGGCCATCCGGGTCTACGCGTTGGTCGCAGTCTAGGCCGTCCTCGAGTACCGTGAGCCGGTAGTTGGGCTTGCCGTTCACCAGCCAGCCTCCGCTTTGGGGGCGCAGGACGAGGACGGGGTAGGTGGGGTCGGTCAGCTCGAGGCGGTTTCCTTCCAGGTTGAAGGCGATGGGCAGGGCCCCCCAGGACCGTAGGTAGAGCCGAGCCTCCGGAGTGTCGCCGCCATGGGAAAAAACCAGCGCCATGCGGAAGTTTTGGGGGTTCTCAAAGGCGAAGATATACGCGTCGGTCTCGGTGTTGCCCCAGCGCCACCAAGGTTGGCGGCGCACGTCCGCGGGGATGGGGTTGGGGCTTACCACCGTCACCCAAGCCGGAACCCCGGCGATGGTTCCTCGCCAAGTAGCGCTTTCGGTTAGGCCGATCGAGGCAAGGCTCAAGGCCAGCCACACGAGGAGGTGGGCGTGTTTCATCGGTATCCCCCAAAGAGGTAAAACAAAGGTGGGAGGGCTTCTTGTAGGGTCCGGGTGGTGAGGCTGGGGTCGTTGGCCAAAGCGGTGATGATGGCCAGGTTCTCCTGGTTCCAACGCCGCAGAAAAGTCGTGCTGATCCTCATGCCAGGCTCGACCCCGACGGCTTCCAAAACCAAATACCAAAGCTGGGCCCGGACGCTCTTAGGCATGGGCAACCGGCTTATCGTTCGGGCGATCGCGACGTCCCAGCGTAGCTTGGGGCTCTCGCGGGCGGCGCGTTCCAGGTAGGGCTGGGCCTTGGCTGGCTCCTTGGCTTCCAGGTACAAAAAACCGATCGCCGCCAGGCGGCCCACCACGGCCTGGTGGCGGTAGGGCTCGAGGTCGGGCGGCGTACTCGGGGGGAGCTTGTCCTGGAACATGGCGACCTCCTCGATCATGCGCGGCAGGATGTGCTTGGGGATGGTGTGCGACTCGGGGTGCTCCCGAAAGTAAGCCAGCGGGCGGGGCAGGTAGTAGGCTTGAGCCCCTCGCCCTAGCAGCTCCAGCCACAGCTCGTAATCGGACACAAACACGTAGTCCGGGTCAAACAGGAAGGGATGGGGGTAAAAGCGCTGGAAGAGGCCTCGCCGCACCAGGGTGGTTTGCACCATGATGTAGTTGTTCAGATACAGCTCGCGCAGGCCGCGGTGCAGCCCTGGGGGGGGCAGGTGCCGGAAGATGCTGAGGTAGGGTACTGGCCCGTCGTCCTTCACCTTGTAGCCATCGGCGTGCACAAAGGTGGCCTGGGGGTTTTGCTCGGCGGTAGCAACCAAGACCTCCAGCGTTTCCGGCATCCACCAGTCATCGGATGGAAGGATGATGAAATAGCGGCTTTCGGGGTGAGCGTTTTGCAGGCAGCGGGTATAGTTGGCGGCCAGGCCCAGGTTTTGAGGGTTTCGGAACACCCGCACCCTTGGGTCTTTATGGACGTAAGCTTCGGCTATGGCGTGGGTCTGGTCGGGGGAGTGGTCATCGGTGATGACCAGCTCAAAATCCTCAAAGCGCTGCGCCAACACGCTCTCGATGGCCTGGGCGATGTAGCTTTGGTGTTTGTAGGTGGGCATCAAAACGCTGACCGATGGACCCGCCATACCCCCTCCTACAACAGGCCGACGACGGAGCGCAGGGCACGCTGCCCGAACTTATAGGTGAGCATGGTCAGGCAGCGGGTAAACAGGTAGGGCCGCCCCAATTGGGCAATCTCCCGGCAGTGCCTCAGGGCCTGGCCAAACTGCCCTCCGCTACCGGCCTGGGCGGCGGCCAGGTGGTAGGCGTGGGCGAGGTTGTTGCGGCGGTTCTCGGAGAGCAGCCGCGCCTTGGGAAAGCCGCTGCGCTCGGCTACCTCGATGGCGTGCCGGTAAGCGCCGATGGCTAGCTCGAGGGCAGATCTAGCGGTGATCTGCTGCGCAGAGTGAATCCGCCGCAGCGCCAGGTTGAGCGGCAGAAACCCCATCGGCTTTCCCACCGCCAGCCACGTGGGGTAGTCATAGGCGGGCAGGTACGGGCGTTGCTGGAACCCTCCCGCGGCCTCCAGCCGGGAGCGGGAGATGAGGGTGGTGATGGTAGGAATCCAGTACTCGCCCCGAAGCAAAGCGATGTACAAGTCGGTGGCGGGATTGAGCACCGGGTAGGGCGATTGCCTAAGGGGCCGGGCGTGTTCGTCTACGGCTTGGCACTGGGCAAAGCTGAGGGCATAGCCCCCCGCCAGGTGAAAGGGGAGGTGCTTGGCCAGGCGTTCGGGAAGCCACAGGTCATCGTCGTCCATCAGGGCGATAATCGATCCCTTGGCCTGGGCCAGGGCGAAGTTATAGGTCTCGGCGAAGTGCTCGATGCCGCGGTGTTCTTGGCGCAGGGGGCGAATCCGCGCATCGCGGGCGGCGAACGCGCAGGCCACCGGCCAGGTGTCATCGCTCGACCCGTCGTCCACCAGGATGACTTCCCAATGGGGGTAGGTCTGCTCCAGGATGCTCGAGAGACTTTGGGCCAGCAGATGAGCCCGGTTGTAGGTGGCGATGAGGATGCTGACCTGGACTGGCTCAAGCATGGGTTCGGGCCTCCTCGGGATAGGGTGCCTCGGTCAGGCGGCTTGGAGGGTAGTGGCGTTGCAGCGCGGCTTGGTAGACCTGCTCGAGCCCCTCTGCGGCGTGGTCCCAGGTGAAGTTGAGGGCGAGTTCACGGGCGGCTAGGCCGCGCGATTGGCGGGCTGAGGGGTCTTCGGCCAGGGTGAGCATCGCCGCCTCGAGGGCGGCTTCGTCCCTGGGAGGCACCAGCAGACCTGCCTCTGGCTGCACCACCTCGGGCAGCCCCCCTACCCTCGAGGCGATGATCGGTTTGCCCGAGGCCATGGCCTCCAGGGTTACCAGGGCAAAGGCCTCCTCCATCACCGAGGGAATTACTACCACATCGGCGGCCGCGTAGACGGCGGGGATCTGATCGCGGCTGAGGTTGCCCAGGAAGTGGGCGTTGCACCCTTCCAGGCTGCGGCGTACCTCCTCAGCATAGGCTTGGTGCGGGTCGTGGTCTGAAAGCTGGGAACCCCACAGCTTGCTGCTGCCAGCCAGCGCCAAATGGACCTTGGGGTGGCGCCGGGAGAGGCGGGAGAAAGCCCGCGCCAAGTGGATCACCCCCTTCTCGTGCACAATGGCCCCCACGAAGAGAAACACCGTCTCGTCCTCGGCCACCCCCCATTCCCGGCGCAGCGCGCGCCTCGGCTCGAGATGGCGCTGCGGGTGAAAGCGCTCGGTATCTACTCCGTTGTAGACGCAGTACACCTGGCCCTCCAGGCCGTACCGGCTGAAGCCTCGCTGGAGCTGGCGGGCGATGAAGCGGCTCACCCCTACCTGGGCTTGGCTGTGCCGGGCTACCAGACGGAAATCTCCCGGTTTAAGCGCCGGGCTTGGCCCTTGGTATATCTGGGTGAGGGGGTCGCCGTGAAAGTGGACGACCCGGGCCCTGGCCCGCAAACCCCGCACGTAGTCGTAGAGGTGGGTGTGTACGATATCGAAGGCCTCGAGGAGGCAAAGCCGCACCAAGGGCAAGTGGACCCGCAGGTCCAGCTCGCGCCCGGCCAGGCGGAGCACCGGGATCCTGGCCGGGCGGAGGGAGATCAGGCGCACTCCCTGCCACTCCCGCTCCCAGGCTTCCTTGCCTACCGCCGCTACCCAGACCCTGTGCCCCTGGCGGGCTTGGGTGCGGGCGATCTCCAAGGCGGCCCGCACTACGCCGCTGACTCCTTCGGCATCAGGATTTTTGGGGAGGACCCGGTTTCCCAAGATGTGCAGTATCCGGTACCCTACGCGCTCCTGCAAGGCGCGCAGGTAACCGAGGCGCCACACCCCTCCCAGGTAGAGCACCCCGGCTATGGGAATGGCGAGCCAGTCCAGGCCACGCCCCACCAGCCAGTGGGGGATCAGATAGGTGGTGATAAGCCCCAAAAACACGATGGTACCCAGAGATGCCCAAGGCAGGTATAGCCTGCCGGTGACCCCGATGACCCGCAAGAGTATCCAGTACGCTCCCAGGGTGTAAAACACCTGGGAGCCGGTGTTGGCCAGCGCCGCGCCGATGGCTCCGTACGGAGGGATGAGCAGGTAATCTAAGCCGATGTTGAGCGCCGAGGCAGCAAAGCCCAGGGGGATTGTGGCCCAGGGGCGGCGGATGGCCCCTAGGGTGAGGCCGGTAACCGTTACCGACAAGCTGGGGATGAGCCCGAGGAAGAGGATCTGGGCTACCGGAACGGTAGGGAACATCTTTTCCCCGTATAGCCAGTAGATGGCCGTGCCCAGCATGGTGAGGGCGCCGAAGGATAGAGGGGTGGCGAAGAGGGTCATCAGCACTACGCCCTGGGCGATCTTCTCCCGCACCCGCCCCCAGTCCCCGGCGCCGAAGTCACGGGCGATGGCGGGGAAGAACCCCCCCACCAGGGCGTACCCCATGCCCACGCAGAGGCCGTAGATGGTGAAGGCCAGGCTATAGTAGCCGATCTGGTCCTGAGTGGACAACTGGGCCAAAAAGTAGACCTCCGAGCGCTGCCAGACGATCATCTCAAATATGGTGTGGAGGATCATGGGGAGGCTGAAGGCCAGGTACAGCCACACCGTGGCACGGGTGGGACCTGGTTGAAAGCGGAATAAGTGCCGCTGGGTTCCTTTGCGCAGGGCATAGAAAAACAGGCCGATCGAGCTGCTGACGCCTAACGATAGGAGCGCCAGCAAGAAGCCCGGCTTACCCCAGTGCAGTAAAGCCGCCGCCGCGGCGATTCCGAGCTGCACAAAAGAGGCTACTGCCAGGCTGATCGCGGCGGGGCGGTACTCCTCGTTGCCCCAGAAGCTCGAGGTGAGGAGCCGGCTCAGGGCGTTCAAAAATGGCAGCGGCGCGATGATGGTGAGGTATAGGGAGAGGGGATGAGGGCTGCGCCAGGCCCACACCAGCAGCGCCAGCCCGATCAGGGCATTCAACGCCAGCAGCCCCCGGCTCACCCAAGCCGCCAGCGCTTCCCCCTCTTGTGGCCGCCCCTGGCCGCGGAGTTCGGAGATAAACCGGGTGAGTGCCGCCGGAAAGGCCAACACCCCCAAGGCGCTCAGCAACCCGGCCAGCCAGGCGTAGTAGCTGACTTCACCGTAGGCCTGGGTATCCAGGGTGCGGATCACGATCACCGAGACCACCATGCCGGTGAGGGTCGAGACCAGGGTGCTGACCGCATTCCATAGCCCATTGCGCACTGCTTTGGTGAGCATTTAGGCCCTCCGCATGGCCTGGGTGGTACTCCAGGCCAGGTTCCACAGTTGGGCGCGGGTGTTCTTGGGAAGAGGAAGCGCGGCGATCCAGCGGGCCACGGCGAGGTCGAGGCGGGTTTGTGGGCTTACCTGGACGGTTTTCTGCAACAAGGCTCGAGCCTCTTCGATTTTCGAAACGCCCAGCAGATGAAAGCTCAAGGCGGCCAGACGGTTCGCCAAGGCTTCCTGACGCGCAGGCTCGAGCCTGGGGGGGGTGAGGGGGGCCAGCTTCTCGAACATCCGCACCTCTTCTCTTAGGCGAGCTTCTATGTTGGCTTCAGTGGTGAGTGCTGCCGCGTGCTTGCGGATGTAGGCCAACGGTTCGGCCAGGTAATAAGCGGTGTGACCCTGCAGAAGCAGCCGCAGCCAAAGGTGCATGTCGTGTACGTGGCGCAGCTCGGGATCGAAAGGAGGTTTTTCTTGGATATATTTTCTGTTGACCAAAGCGCATTGGGCAGGGATGTAATCGGCCTGCATCAACAAAGACACCGCCTGGTGCAGCCCTTCCGGCGGTTGCCGCATGAACTCGCTATACCGGTTGAGCAACCGGCAAGCCTCGTCGGTGCGGTAGGCGTCGGCGTGCACTATAGCCACCTCGGGGTGCGCTTGCGCGACTTCTAGCAAACGCCTGAGGGTTTGCGGCGTCCACCAGTCATCGGCGGGAAGCAGGATAAAGTAGCGGCTTTGCGGGCTCATGCTGAGGAAGCAGCGGTTGAAGTTCTCCACGACGCCGAGGTTGGTGGGGTTGCGGAAGGATTTGATGCGGGGGTCGCGAGCGGCGTACTCGGCGACGATCTCGGGGGTGTGATCCTCTGAGGCGTTATCCCCGATGATCAACTCAAACGCCTCCATCTCTTGGGCCAGCACGCTCTCGATCGCGGTGGGGAGAAAGCGGGCGTAGTTATAGGTGGCCATCAATACGCTGACCTCGGGTTGGACGGGCTTCATGCGACGGGCCTCGCTCTGCGGGGGCTTGGTGGTATATTCGAACCCGCAGCATAAGCCTAGCGGCTGGGGCGTTATGCCCACGTTACCTCGAGGTTTTTTCCCTTCCGACGTGACAAATTTGCTTGCGTGACGCCCGATTTTGAGCCTTTCCCCGGGGGATACGCGAGGGTCACGGGGAGCTTAACGGGTGTGTCTTCGGGTGAGGAGGCCATCCCGGCGCGGTAACAACCCTGGCCGAGTGCGAGTGGGGCGGAACGCTCCAGGGGGGGTTATCGCAAAAGCACCAGCTCGGGCTCGAGCCCCCTCCGGGCTAGATCTCGCCGGATTTCCTCGGCGTAGATGGGGTTCATTACCAACACCACGTCGGGGGGGGCGTGCTCGAGGTCCTCCGGCCCCACCACCGGATGTCCGCTGCCCGGCAGGTAGTGCCCGCGCTTGTGGGGGTTGATGTCCACGGCACAAGCCACTTCCTCGCCGACCTCCAGGGTGGTCAGGAAGGCCACCGATTTGGAACTGGCGGCCCATAGCACCACTCGTTTACCGGCCTCGCGCCAGGCCTCGAGCCGGGCGCGCCAGTGCTGGATTGCGGCTAAAGCCGCGGCTTTGAACGCTCGAACGAGGCGATGTAGCCCCTCGAGATCGTTCTCTTCGGGGAAGGCCGGGTTGGCTTGGTCAGCCCGAGCAAACGCCAGCACGTATTGATCCCCGTAGGCGCGGCGGTTTTCCAGCACCCGGAAGCCCTGGGCCCGTAGCAACCTGCCGAGCGAACCCTGGGTGAAGTAGGAACAATGCTCGTAGTAGATATCCCAAAAGGCTTTTTCTTCCAAGATGCGGCGGGTATCAGGTACCTCCAAAAAGAGCAGGGTCTGGGGGTGCATGGCGGCGCGGATGCGGCCTACAAACGCCCCCACCGGGGCGATGTGCTCGAGGGTATGGCGGCATAGCACTGCCTGGGCTTCACGGGTACGCTCGGCGTGATCTTCGTAGACCCCACCGATCCACTCGATCCGCTCCGGGTGGGAAGGGTGCTCGAGCGCCAGCCCGGGGTCAATCCCGATTCCCCGGTTCTTCCCTGCCTGGCAAAGCTCGGCCAGAAACTCCCCCTGGCCACACCCTATTTCGAGCACGGTCTGTCCCTGCACCCCATACTGTTCCACGAGCTGCCGGACGAGGTGCTTGGCCCAGCCGCTAAAGGTAGGGGAGAAGCCCTGGGTCTCTCCATACCCTGCCGAGTAGTCCAGGCGCTCAGGGGCAAAAAGCCGGTTCTGGATAAAGCCACACCTCAAACAAAAAGCCAGCTCGAGGTCGCCTTTGGGAAAAGCCAGGGCTTCCGCGCGGCTTTTGGGCAATATCCCTGAATGAACGGGAATCTGGCTGACTTGGTAAAAAGGCTCGAGCCTCGCACTTCCACAGGCTAGACAGGTTGTAGAGTTTGGTGTTTTCACAGTCTGCCGCCACTAGGCCCTACGCGCGAGGGAAAACCTCAGCTGCTGACAAACGCGCTCTCCCCTTGCAAGATTTCCGGGTAGGGAATCGCCACGATGAATTTGCCGCCCCGCCGGGCAAACTCGGCCTGCTGGCGCAGCACCTCGTCTTTTAGGTTCCAGATCAGGATCAATAAATAGTCTGGCTGCTCCTCCAGGATGCGTTCAGGGGGGCTGATGGGGATGCGCACCCCGGGCAGATACTTTCCCTGCTTGTGGGGGTTTCTATCGGCGATGAACTGGATCAGCTCGGGGCCAATCCCCGCGTAGTTGAGCATGATGGCTCCCTTGGCCGCGGCCCCATAGGCGGCGATCCGCTTGCCCTGGGCGCGGAGTTCCATCAAAAGGGCCAGCAAGGCCTCGCGCACCGCAGCCGTGCGGGAGCCGAACTCGAGGTAGTACTCGGGCCGGTCCATCCCGATGCGATGCTCCTCCGCGAGGTAGGCTTCCACCGAGGCTTCCACCGTCACGTTTTTGCCCACGTGGTAGCGCAGGCTGCCCCCGTGGATGGGGTAGTGCTCGACCCGGAAGAGGGTGAGGCCGTGGCGCTTCATCAGGTGGTTGATGCCGCTCACCGAGTGGTAGCAGTAATGTTCGTGGTAGATGGTGTCGAACTGGCGCTGCTCTACCAGGTCCCGTACGTAGGGGTTCTCGATGGTGGCGATGCCGTTTTCCTTGAGCAGGATGGCGATGCCCTCGACGAACCCGTTGAGATCGGGGACGTGCGCCAGGACGTTGTTGGCCAGGATCACGTCGGCCTGGATTCCCTTGGCCACCAGCCGGTTGGCTACCTGGGCATCGAAGAACTCCACCAGCGTGGGGATACCCTTCTCCTGGGCGACTTTAGCCGGGCCGGGAGCGGGGTCAATACCCAGCACCGGAACCCCGGCGGCCTTGAAGTATTGCAACAGGTAGCCGTCGTTGCTGGCCAGCTCGATAACCTGGCTGGTAGGCCCCAGGTTGCGCTCGGCGATGAGCTTTTCCACGTGGCGGCGGGAGTGCTCCAAAAGGGCATCGGCATACGAGGAATAGTAGGGGTAGTCGGCGTTGAAGATCGCTTCGGCGGGGAGCTCCTCGGTGAGCTGCACCAAGGTGCAGCGCTTGCAGAAGGCGACCTCGAGCGGATAGCGCGGTTCTTCAGCGTCGAGGTCGGTGATCAGGTTGTTGATAATCGGCATGCGCCCCAGGTTCAAAAAAGGTACCAGCTCGCTCGAGCCGCAGGAACGACAGTGGGTCACTTTAGCCATGTTTGCCTCCTGCGACGTTTCTAAAGGGGCCTCGTCGCTTCGGCCTTTGGGGTAGCGAGATCAGCGGCTCAGGGCTACCCGCCAGCGCAGGTCCTCATCCAAAAGTCCCTCGGCTTGCAGCTGTTTGATCCGGCGGATGCGGATAAAGCGCGGCCCGGTAAAGTCCTCGAGGGTAAGCCGGTTGGCCCTGTAGGCTTCGTAGAGCTCTTCGATTCCCATACCGACCGTCCAGCGGGGTCGGAAGGCGGGAATCATACGGTGGATCTTGTCAAAGTTGACCCGGTAGTTGCGGCTGTCGGGGTTAGCCCCAGGCGCGTAGATGACCTTGCTGCCCGGCACCACCCCGGCGACCATATCGGCGATCTCCCGCACCCGATAGTTCTGGCTGTTCATCCCGACGTTGAACGCCTCGTTATGTACCAGATCGCGGGGGGCCTCGAGCACGGCTAGAAACGCCCGGCAGATATCCTCGACGTGCACCAAGGGCCGCCAGGGGGTGCCGTCGGACTTGATCAGCACCTCACCGGTGGTGTAGGCGTAGCCCACCAAGTTGTTCACCACGATGTCTGCGCGCAGCCGGGGCGATACCCCGAAGGCCGTGGCGTTGCGCAAGTAGGTAGGGCTGAACTCGGCGTCGGCCAAGGGGGCTAGATCGCGCTCCGCATAGACCTTGGAAAACCCGTAAGCGCTCACCGGGTTGAAAGGGGCGGTTTCGTCGAGCGGGGCGTCTTTAGCAGCCCCGTAGGTGCTGCACGAGGAGGCGAACAGGAAGCGGGTCACCCCGGCCCGTTTGGCGGCGCGAGCCAGGCGCAGGGTGGCCTGATGGTTGATGGCGTAGGTGGCCTCAGGCTTAAGGTCGCCGATGGGGTCGTTGGAGATCCCGGCCAGGTGAATCACCGCGTCAAAGCCCAGGAGGT
Organism: Meiothermus sp. Pnk-1; assembly: GCF_003226535.1. Taxonomy (NCBI): domain Bacteria; kingdom Thermotogati; phylum Deinococcota; class Deinococci; order Thermales; family Thermaceae; genus Meiothermus; species Meiothermus sp. Pnk-1. The sequence continues at coordinate 55,439 of NZ_QKOB01000011.1, forward strand.
GGTCGGGGGTGACCTCGCGCACATCCAGGCGCAGCTCGCGGATCGAGGCGGGTTCGGCGTGCAGGTAACAGCCCTGGTAGAGGTGGTTGTCGAGCCCCACCACCTCGTGCCCGGCGTTTTGCAAAAAGGGCACCAACACCGTACCGATGTAGCCGTTATGGCCCGTGACGAGTACTTTCACGTTACTCTCCTCATCTCACACCCGGCCGAAGACGTGACGCTCGAGCTCGCGCGCGGATTCATCCCAGACCTTCCAAGGCGCCTTTCCGCTTTCCCAAAGCGACTCTAGATAGCTCTTATCGCGCAGGGTGTCCATGGGTTGCCAGAAGCCTTCGTGCCTGTAGGCGGCGAGTTGCCGATCAGTGGCCAGGCGCTCGAGGGTTTCTTTGAGATCGGTGTGATCCCCTTCGACGTAGTCGAACACCCCGGGCTCCATTACGAAGAAGCCGCCGTTGATCCAGCTCTGGTCGAGGGGTTTTTCGGTGAACTCGAGCACCTGGTCGCCCTCGAGGATGAGCTGGCCAAAGCGGGCCGGGGGGTGGACGGCGGTGACGGTGGCGAGCCGGCCCTGACGGCGGTGAAACTCGAGCTGCTGCCAGAGGTTGATGGTCGAGACCCCATCCCCAAAGGTCATGAAGAAGGTTTCCTCGCCCAAGTAGGGGCGCAGCCGCTTGATCCGGCCTGCGGTCTGGGTTTTGAGCCCGGTATCAATCAGCTCGACTTTCCAGTCCAAAGCTTCCGGACTTTCCACCTCCATAATGCCCTTGCCCAGATGAAAGGTGAGGTTGCCGGAGAGGGCAGCATAGTCGCTGAACCACTTCTTGATGTATTCACCCTTGTATCCCAGGGCGATTACAAAATCAGTAAACCCGTAGTGGGCGTAGTGGCGCATGATATGCCACAGGATGGGCATGTTCCCGATCTCCACCATGGGTTTGGGCTTGAGCAGGGTCTCCTCGGAGAGCCTCGAGCCCGCCCCTCCTGCCAGGATGACCACCTTCATGGCGACCCCCGCTGCCGTGATTGGTCTGGGTATTCTGACATAGGCCCTCTAGTATCCAAGCTAACGGGGGTCGCGTTAATCCCCCGTGATGAAGGGAAAAGCGCCCTGGAAGCAAAAATGGTGCTGCGTTAACCTTTTTCATAAGCCGGTCATGAGGGGGCTACGCCGGCATCACACCTCTCGTAACAGGAAAAGCCCGGGATTTGCTCCCGGGCTCGAGCATGGGCGCTAGCGGGTCTGCCAGGTTCCACCCACCAAGTCGAGGTAATCCCCCACGCTGCGGATGTAATCCTCCCACGCCCGGGCGTAGTCGGCCATGGCCCGGGCGTCCCCCAGCCGTTCGAGGTATTCCTGCTCGGAGATCTTGCCGGCTTTGAAATCGGCCTCGCTTTGCTGCAAGAAGCGGGCCTCGTTGGCCAGCGCGGTCTCGGCCGAGGCCAGCCCTTGTTCGGCCAGGGCGATGCTGGCCTGCAAGGCCCGGAGCTGACCGGCCAAACCCTGGCGAAGGCTCTCCAGATCGAGTTCGCGCAGCCGCACGTTGGCCTCGGCGCTCTGGGCGCTGCCCCCCAGGAAGGCCTCCAGGGGGATATTCGCCTCGAGCCCGATAAAGACTTTGGTGTCGGTGCTGGTTTTGAGCTCGGCGCTAGCCCCTACCGAAGGGACGCCGCGGGCGAAGCCCACATTAAACCCCGCCTCGACCTGGGCCCCCGTGTAGGTCACGCCCAGGGAGAGCCGGTTGAGGTAGGCTAGGCTTTCCCGCTGGGCCTCGGCCCGGGCCAGCTGTAACTCGGCCAGGGCCAGCCGGTAAGCGGGCGTATCCTCGACCCGAACCTGCGGGATGGCAAAGCGCAAGGTGCGGGGCTCGGCGTCGCCGCTCAGGCCGAAGCTGGCCGCTACGTCGCGGGCTTGCTGGAGCTCGAGCTGAAAACGCTGCAAGTCGAGCTGACGGAAGCTCAGCTCGCCCCGCGCCCGCTCGAGCTGATCCGCAGAGGTATCGGGCTTTTTCTGTAGCTCGGCCAGGTTGGCCTGGGAAGCTTTGAGCCGGGCTTCGCGCTGGGCGACTTCGTTTTGGAAGCGCAGCAGCCGGGCATGGGCGATGAGGGCCCCTTCGGTAGAACCCACCACGGTGCGGTAATAGTCCCGCCGGGAGCGCTCGAGGTCGCGCAGGGCCCGCCCGATCGTTACCGGGTCTGGTCCCCAGAAAAGTTCCACTTTGGTCCCACCCAGACCGAATCCGGTTTCGTCGGTGTCGCCGGGATCGGGGAAATCAACAGTGTAACCGGGTTTCAGGGTAAGGGAGCCGCCCAGGCCGCTCTGGGCGCCTTGTAGACTGCGGGCTGCGGCGTCGAGCTGGGTTTTCAGGTGGGGGATGCGGGGGTCTTGGTACTTGTAGGCATCCTCCGGGCCAAACGCGAAAGCGGCCGAGCCGAGGGCGAGCAGGGTGATTACCGACCACAAATGCCGTTTCTTCATGCATTCCTCCTGATCATTCCACCTTGTGCCTGGTCAATGAGGCGCAGGATGGGTTCGTAGGTCAGGCCCAAGGGCGCCGCCCAGTGAGCGTAGAGCGCCTGGAGCTTGCGCTTGGGGCCTCCGTAGAACCAAAGCTGACGGGCTAGTTTACGGGCCAAATTCACGTCGCGGCGCAGCAAAGCTCCGCGGGTGGCGGCAAAGTAGGCATCGGCGATCATCGGATAGCGCGCCCGTAGGATGTCGGCAGCCTCGAGCCCCATCTCCCTGCGCTCGTTTGCCGGCAGGTCGAGCAGCGTCTTTAGGCACAACATCAGGTTGTATTCGCCGACGTGCGCCCCCACCGTGCGGGTGGCCTGTACGTCGTGTTGCCGCCACACCCCTAGCACTTCGGGCAGGTAGACCACCTTGCCCGGCAGTCTGGCCAGGCGCAGATTGGTGGGCATATCGGCGAAGTAGGAGCCGTCCTGGTGGAAGCCGCCCACCGCCTCTAGCGCCCGGCGCGAGATCATCAGGGTGACGTTGATGCACTCGGCCTGGTGGATGAGCAGCCGCTTGAGGAACTCCCGGGTGGGGAGGCTGCCGCGAAAGGGCGGGGTGGCGCCGGGGCGGCGGCCCTCGGGGGTCAAAAAGACGAACTGGCCGTACGAGAGCACCACCTCGGGGTCCTCGTGCACCGGTACCTGGTGGGCCAGCCGGTCGGGGGGCCAGAGGTCGTCCCCATCCAGGATGGCGATGAGGGCACCGCCCGCGCGCTCGAGGGCAAAGTTGTGCGTCGCGGCCAGGCCGGCGTAGCCCCCGTTCTCCTTGCGGTAGGCTTTGATGCGGGGGTCCTTGGCCGCGTAGGCCTGGGCCACCTCCCAGGTGTTGTCGGTGGAGCCGTCGTCCACCACGATGCATTCCCAGTCCGGGTAGGTCTGGGCCAGCACGCTCTCCAGGCATTCGGCCAGAAAGGGGCCTTTGTTGTAAGAGAGCGTGAGGATGCTGACTTTAGGCACGGGTACCTCCTTGAAAAATCTCCAGGTATTTCTCGGCGCTGGCTCGCCAGGAAAAGCGGGCGGCGTGGGCTCGAGCGGCCTCTCGCCAAGCCTCGCTAGGGGGGGTGCGCAGCAGGGCCTCGAGCCTTTCGATGAAGGCATCCACCCGGGGTTCCGCCGTGGCTCCGAACTCTCCCACCACCTCGGGAAAGGAGGCCCGCTTGGTCACCACCACCGGGGTGCCCACCGCGAGCGCCTCGAGCGCCGGGAGGCCAAACCCCTCGTAGAGGCTGGTCGAGACCAGGGCGTCGGCGGCGCGGTAGGCATCCAGCAACAGCTCGTCCTCTAGCCCTTCTAGCAAGAGCACCTCCCGGCCTGGCTCGAGCCGCGCCTGCCGGAGGGAGGCGAGCGTCTCCCGGCGGAAGCGGGGATGGTCGGGAGCGCCGATCTTGAGCAGCTGGATCTTGGGGTGATGCTCTTTGAGTACCCGCAGCACCGCGAAGAGCAGCGACAGATTTTTACGCGGGCTCTCCGAACCCACGTACAAAAGCAGGGGTTCCCCACTTACCTCGGGCACCTCCCGGCGCAGCCGCTCGAGGGCTTCCTGCCGGGAGCGGCGGTAGCCGAGGAAGGCCGGCCCCACCCCGTTGGGGACCACCGCCACCCGCTGGGCCAGCCGGGGGAAGTGGTGCAGCAGCCTCTGGCGGGTGAACTCGGAGACCACCACGATGCGGCTGGCGTACCGTACCGCGCGGAAGTGGGCCAGCTGCACCCGGTGGCTCCACCCGTCCACCGGGCGATCCCCCGAGAAGGCCATGTCCAAGAGGCCCAGGTCGTGCACCACCACCAAGCTGGGGGTCCCCCCGGTGTCGCGCAAAGCGGTGGCCCCCATGGTGCGGGGTAGAAAGACCCAGTCGGCCCGCTCGCTCGGGTGTACTCGGCGGGGCAGGCTGCGTAGCAGCGGTAGGTTCGGAGCCTCTAAGCTGGCCCCCACCAGGCGCACCCGCTCGCCCCAGGTCTCCTGAAGGCTGGCGAAGACCCGACCCACCCCGCTCTGGGGGCGGTTGCCCTCGAGCCCCGGCACCGCCAGCACCAGCGGGCGGGGGATGGCCGGCTTGGTCGTGGCTATCTGCATCCAATCCCCTCCATCAGCGAAATCCCGCCTCGCGAGGGCTCAGGGCGAAGCTCCGCACCGCCTCCACCACCCGCTCGGCCTGCGCTTGGGTGAGGTGGGGTCCCATCGGCAGCGAAAGCTCCTGGCGGTGGATCCGCTCGCTGAGCGGGAAGGCCCCTTCCCCGTAGCCTAGTTCGCGGTAGGCCGCCTGGAGGTGCGGCGGGATGGGGTAGTGGATCAGGGTACCGATGCCCTGTTGCTGGAGGTGCTGCTGCAACCGGTCGCGTTCGGGGTGGAGCACCGCGAAGATGTGCCAGACGGGCTCGGCCCACTCGGGCGGGTGGAGCAGGGTGAGCCCGGTGCCCTCCAAGGCCGCGAGGTAATACCCGGCGATCTTCTGGCGGCGGGCGTTCCAGGGGTCGAGGTACTTGAGCTTGACCCGTAAAGCCGCCGCTTGGATGGGGTCCAGGCGGCTATTGACCCCTTGCACCTCGTTGACGTACTTGACCCTCGAGCCGTAGTTCCTGAGCACCCGGATCCGCTCGGCCAGCTCGGGGTTGTCGGTGGTGACTGCCCCCGCGTCGCCCAACGCCCCCAGGTTTTTGCCGGGGTAGAAGCTCCAGGCCACCGCGTCGCCGTGATGGCCAATGCGTTTTCCCTTGTAGCGGGCCCCGTGCGCTTGCGCCCCGTCCTCGAGCACCCACAGCCGATGCCTGCGGGCGATCTCGAGGATGGGGTCCATATCGGCGGGGAGGCCGTAGAGGTGGACCGGGAGAATCGCCCTGGTGCGCTCGCTGAGGGCGGCTTCGATGCGGGATGGGTCGAGGGTGTAGGTCTTCTCGTCGGGCTCGACCGGAACCGGCCTAGCCCCCACATAGGAGACCGCCAGCCAGGTGGCGATATAGGTGTTGGAGGGGACGATCACCTCCTGGCCGGGGCCGACCCCCATGGCCCGGAGGGCCAGGATCAGGGCGTCCAAGCCGTTGGCCACGCCCACGCAGTGGCCCGCCCCCACGTAGGCGGCGTACTCCTCCTCGAAGGCCTCGACCTCCTTGCCCAGGATGTACCAGCCGCTATCCAGCACCCGCAGCACGGCCTCGTCGAGTTCGGCTTTGAGCTCGAGGTAAGCCGCCCGCAAATCTAAAAAGGGTACGCTCATGTTGCTCCTTTGCGGATGGCCTGCTTGAACTCGGCGTACTCCCGGTAATAGTCGGCCTCGCTGTAGGGGGCCGAGGCCAGCACCAGGCACACTGCCCCCGAGGAGAAATCCTCGAGTTCGCGCCAGATCATGGGGGGTACGTACAGGCCGTAGTAGCTGCGGTTCAGCACGAAGCGCTGGCGGGTGGTGCCGGAGTCCAGCACCACCGAGAAGCTCCCCGAGGCTGCGATGATGAACTGCTCGGTGGTCTTGAGGGCGTGCCCTCCGCGCGACTCGCCGCCCGGCACGTCGTAAAGGTAGAAGACCCGCTGAATGTCAAAGGGGATGTGGCGGCGCCCCTCGATAAAGGTGAGGTTGCCCCTGGGGTCGGGGATCTTGGGCAGTTCGATCAGCCGGATATCTTCCAGGCGGGCGGGTTTGGGAGCATCCATGGTTTCACTCATAGCCACCTCTTTGGCGGTTCCACCCGCTTCTTTCCAGGATCAGCTCCTCGACGCGGTGGATGTTCTGGGCGTCGTTGAAGCGTTGGCGGGCGTAACCGAGGGCTCCTTCGCTCATCCGGCGGAGCAGACCGGGGTCGCGCAGCAACTTGGCCAAGGCTTCGGCCAGGGCCTCCGGATCGCGCTCGGGTACCAAGAAGCCCGCCTCCGGCGGGGTGAACTCGGCCATCCGCCCGATGTCGCTGACCACCACCGGCAGCCCGCAGGCCATGGCGTGCCAGGTAGCCGAGGAGAGCTGCTGGGTCCAGATCTTGCCGCTGATGCTGGGCATCACGAAGATATCGGCCCCCCGCAAGTAATCGGCCAGATCGGCGTGCTTGACGGTGCCGTGGAAGAAGATGTCCTCGCCGTAGCCGGTCGCTTGGGCTTGGGCCTCTAGCTTGACCCGTTCGGGGCCGTCGCCCACCAGGGCTAGGATGGCCTCGAGCCCCTGGTCACGCAGCTTCTTGTAGGCTTCGATCAGGATGTGCGCCCCCTTCAGGGGGACCATCCGGCCCACGTTGAGGATCACCGGCCAGGGCTTGGGGTAGGTGACCCGGGGCCCCTCCGGTCTGAACTCCCGCTGGTCCACCCCCCACGAGCCATAGAGGTGATGCACCAGCTTCTCCTTGGGAGCGCCGTACTTCTCCAGGTTGGCCTTGGCTCCCCCTTCTAGGTAAAAGATGATCGCCGCCCGGCGGAACCAAAGAGGAAGCACCACGCGAAAAGGCCAGACCAGGAAAAAGGGGTACTTCTTCTCCAGCGGGATGGCCTCGAGGCTAGCCGTGACCAGTTTGGTCCGGGGGTTCAGGAGGAGGTACAAGAACACCGCGCAGAGGTAGGGGAACATCAGCGCGCTGAAGGGTTCGGGACCCTGGACGATATCGGGCTTGAGGCGGCATAGCTCTACAAACAGCGAGAGCGGGGAGCCGAAGCGGCGCGAGCGGGGGCCGAAATCCTCCGGGCGCAGGTCGTTCCAAGGGGCGCGGTTGTAGAGGTGGTGAACCTCGAGCCGCTGAAAGTGCTCGAGGGGTTGCTCGAGGTCGCGCCGCACCTCGCTCGAGACCATCACGTAGCGGGGTTTACGGGGCTGGGATAGGGGGTTGGCGGGGCTCATGGTCAACATGGGGGTCCTCCTCGCTACCAGCGCGTGCGCCGCTGGGGGGTTTGCAGATCCCACAAAGCCCCCAGCACCGCGATCTGATCCAGGAGGGCGAAGTAGGGCACGGCCAGATAGGTCTTCAGGTCGAACGCCCCTCCCGCCTTCGCCGCATAGATCAGGTCGCGGTAGCGCGAGGCCAGGGCTAGCAGGAAAGGGGCGCACAAAAGCGCGGTAAAGCCGTTCAGATTGAACATCAGGCCCAGCGGCCCCAGGAGGGAAAGCGCCGCCAGGGCTGCGCTTTTGAACAGGGCAGGACGGTTTTTCCGGGGGTCGTGCACCGCCAGGTTTTTGATCCAGCGCCGCTGGCGGCTCAGGTAGCTGGCGGGGGTGTCCGGGTATTCGCTTTCCACCCGGCTCTCCTTGACATAGGCGATCTTGATCCCGGCCTCGCGCAGCTTCTTGGCCAGGTGGTAATCGGTGCCGGTGGCCACGTCCTCGGATAAGTCCCCGGCCTGGCGCAAGGCCTCGCGGGTGAGGGCGGCGTTGCGGCCCAGCAAGCCATCGGCCTCGGGTCCCATCTGGTCGAAGTAGCGGAGGTCGCGGGCGCCTTGGTACTCCGCCAGCGCGCTTCCGGCCTGCCGGGGGAGGGGCCTCGAGCCCCCGGTAGCGGCCTGGTAACGGCCCTCGGCCAGGGGCTTTAGCAGGGCCTCGAGGCTAGGCCGGTCGTAGAGGCAGTCCGCGTCGGTGAGGAAGATCAGGTCGTGGCGGGCGTGCTTCAGGGCCTCGCGCAAGGCCCGTTGCTTGCCCATGCCCGGCTTTTGCTCGAGCACCGCCACGTCCTCGTCCGCCAGCGCCAAGGCCCGCTGGTAGGTTCCGTCCTCCCCCCCCGCGCACAGCACGAGCTGCGCCCCCGGCCAGCGCAAGGCCCGGAAAGAGCGTATATGGGCCTCGAGGTTTTCCCCTTCGTTCCAGGCCGCTACCAACGCCGTGAAGGGGGGGAGGGTGGGGGTTTGGGGGGCGATCGTTGCGGTTTGCATGGCGCCTCTCATCGCACGTCCAGCCGCGGGTCCACCACCCGCGCCCAGGGCTCGCCCTTGCGCCAGGCGTAGAGCACCTCGCTGCGGGTTTGGACGACGAGGGCTTGGTGGTTCTCGCACAGCCACGCCGGGGTGTTGCCCACCCAAACCTCGGCTTCGGTCAGGCCCACCTGGGGGGCGGGCAGGGCGGCGGGTTTGGGCAGCAATTCGCTGAGCAGGCGGAACACCTTGTCGTTCCAGCCCGCCACCGGGATCAAGTCGTAGGGGACAGGCTTTTCGCCGCCAAAGCCATGGGCGGTGGGGAAGCCTCCGCTTTGGAGCTGGGCCTCCAAAAGCCGCCGCAACACCGCTTCGGGTAGGGGCTCACCCAGCGCCCGGTAGGCCAGCAGCACATCGGCGTGGGCCGCGATCCAGCGGGGCCGCTCGACCCTGGCTCCCCCGCGGTAGAGGGCCATCGGCCAGCCATCGCCCTCGCGGGTGCGCTCGACGAAGCTTAGGATCTGCCGGGCGGCTTCCAGGTAACGCGGCTCGTCCAGGATCCGCGCCCCCTCCACCAGCGGGGGGATGCAGCGGCTTTGGTAGTAGGGGAAGAACCGCCCGTCGCCGCGGTCGGGGGTAGGGGCGTATTGGTGGATGGCCCCGGCCAGCGGCCCCTGCCGGACTTGGTAGCGGAGGGCCTGCTCGAGCGCCTGGGTGGCGTAGCGCAAGTACGGTTCCCGATGGGTGGCCTCGGCGTAGGCCAAGAGGGCTTGGGCCAGGGTGGCCAGCTTGTTGGGCACCCGGTCGCGGTAAGCCTTTTCCTCCGGTAAGTAAAGCTGGGCGATGAGGTTATCGAGGTTGCGCCCTGCCACGGCCAGCGCCCGTTCAGGGTCATCCAGCCCCGGCAGGACCAGCAACAGCCCCAAGGTAGCGGCGGCTTCGTGGGGGGTGCCGAGGATGCCGGGGTTCAGCTCGAAGCGCGAGGCGGGGTAACGCCCGTCCGGCAATTGCCCCTCGAGAAGGTCAAAGGCGGCGCGGTTCAATTTTTCCCGGTATTGCCGGTCGCCGGTTTTTTGCCATAGCTGGAAGTACCCGACCAGGATCCCCTCGTAGCGCCAGTCGTGGCCGGGGCCGGTGTAGCGCAGCCGGTGCTGCCACCAGTGACACACCGGGCCACCGTAGCCACCCGGCTGGCGCATGGTCTCGAGCCAGGCCTCGAGGTTCGCCAGGGCCTGCGCGATTTGCTCCTGGGGTTTTGGGGTAGGGGGGGGCAGGGTCGGGTTCATGAAGCCCCCCAGATGAATAGTCGGTAAAAGCTCGGGGCGGGTTGGGGGCTGGCAAAGCTCTGCCTCACCCTCCGCCAGGCCCGATCCGAAGCCGCCGGGCTGGGCAGCCGCATCCCCACCCCGGCCAGCCTGGCGCGCAGCGTATAGACGTACAGGCGTTGCTCGGGTTCCTTGCCGGGGCGGAGCGGCTTCGTTCGGCGCAGGCTGGCCGGGGCCAAAGGGCCGAACTCGAGGGTATAAATTCGCTCGGCCTGGCCTAGAGGGGCGGGAGCCAGCAACGCCAGGGCGGTGCTGGCCCCCGAAGGGGGAGTAAGCCGGGAGCGCAACTCCACCCCTGCTTGCAGTTCAGGGTGGGGCAGCACCACCTTTAGCCGACGAACCCCAGCGCGATAGGCATCGGCAAAGATCGCATCAAGCAGGTACGACCAGGCCAACTCGTGCGCCCCTTCCAAACGGGGAAAACCCGGCAAGGGATTTAGCTGAACCTCAAGCTCCATTCGCCCACCACCTCGCGGTATAGCTGTTCTAGTTGGTCGCCGATCGCTTCCCAGTCGTATAACCGCACCGCCTTCTCGCGGCCCCTCTGGCCCATCGCTCGCCCTGCTTGGCGCTCGCGGAGGCGGAGTTCGAGGGCCGCCGCCAGGGCCAGTTCGTCCCCCGGAGCGACCAGGTGCCCGTCCACCCCGTCCGCGACCAAGGTCCGCACCCCCGGCAAGGCCGAGGCGATCACCGGGGTGGCGCAGGCCAGCGATTCGAGGAGCACCAGGCCAAACGACTCCACCCCGCTCGAGGGCAGGACGCTCACGTCGGCGGCGCGGTAGAGGGCGGGGAGCTCTTCGGGTGTGCGCCTACCCAGGAAGCGCACCCGCTCTTGCAGGCCGAGCTGCCCCGCCAGACCCTCGAGCTCCGCCCGCAACCCACCCTCCCCGACGATCCAGAGTTCGGCGGCAGGAACCCTCACCCGGGCGAAGGCCCGGATCAGGCCGTCCACATTCTTGAAGCGATGGGCTAGGTCGAGCGCCCCTACGAAGAGGGCCACCGGGGTCTGTGCCGAAACGCCCAGCGCCCGGCGGGCCTCGAGCGGATCGCCGGGGCTATAGAGCCGGGTGTCCACCCCGTTGGGGGCTTCCCGCACCCGCGCGTCTTGGCCCAGGGCCGGATGCTGAGCCAGCAGGTGTTCTTTGCGCACGGCCAGGATGCGGCTCGCGCTCAGGAAGATCAGCGGTTCGACGAGCGCGTTGTAGAGCCCGAAGAGCTCTCGCTTGATCGGGGTGCGCTCCTGCAAGCGGTTGTGGTAGGTGAAGAGGAGAGGGGTGCGGTAGAGCCGGGAGGCCAGCCAGGCCAGCTCGGCGCCGAAGATATAGGGATAGTGCAGGTGGATCAGGTCGAAGCCTTGCAGCCGCGATAGCAACCCCGGTGTGAAGGGGGCGTTCCCTAGCCGGAACAGGGCGGGGAGCTGCATCACCCGAAAGGGGAAGGTCGGGGCGGCCCCGCCGGGGGTCTTAGCGGTGAACACTGTGACCTGATGCCCCCGCTCGTGGAGGAGCCGGGCGTTGTGATAGGCCACGTTGCCGGTCCCGGCCAGATAGGGTGGGAAGGTCGCGGTGACGTGGGCGATTCTCACGCTAGCCTCCCCCGCCCCGACCTCTCCAGCCGGGGGCGCAAGAGGGTGTAGAGCGGGCGGGTCAGGCGGTCCAGGATTCCGGCCAGCTTGGGGCTGGTGAGCTGCTCGAAGGGCAACTGGGCGAGCGTCCCCTCGAGCAGGGCCGCGTCGGGGATCACCCGAGCCCTCTGCACCTCGGCCCGCTTTTGCCGGATGCGGTCTCGGTGGCGGTAGAGCCAGGCATAGCCCCGCCAGCGGGCCGCCAGGTAGGCCGGGCCTCTCAGGAGGGCGAAGCCCCAGGTGGCCAGCTCGGTGAGGAGAAGGGCTGGGGCCATCCGCTGCAGGGTGCGCCCCTCGTAAACCTTGAAGAGGGTGAAGAGGCGGTTGCGCTCGAGATAGTAGAACTTCCGGGGGTGCATCCCCAGCCGGTAGTGGTGGGTGATGAGGGCCTCGTTGGCCGAGAACAGAGGATGCCCGCGCAGCCGGGCCCGCAACGAGAGGTCGGTGTCCTCGAGGTACATCCAGTAATCCTCATCGAAGCCTCCCAGCTCGGCCCAGGTTTCCTTGCTGGCGACGAGGGCCGCGCCGGAGAGAAGAGGAACCGGCTCGAGTCCCCGGTAGCGCTCGGCGGGGGCGTACAGACCCCGGCAGGTGGTGATGCCCGAGTAGTGCATCTGGTTGCCGGCGGCGTTCACCGTGCCGTCTGGGTTCAGCAGCTTGGCCCCGATAAGGGCTTGGGGGTGAGCGCGGATGGCCTCGAGCAGGACCCTGAGGGCTCCGGGGTGTAACTCGGTATCGGGGTTCAAGACCATAACGTAGCGGCCTTGGGCCTCAGCGATCCCGGCGTTGTTGCCCCCTGCGTAGCCGGGGTTGTCGGAGCGGGAGATGACCCGGACGTGGGGGTAGGTCATCCGCAGCCAGTCGGCGGTTCCGTCGCCGGGGCGGTTGTCCACCACCAGCACCTCCGCCTCCAACCCCTGGGCAAAGAGGGTGGGAAGGAGGCGCTCGAGGTCCGCGCGGCTGCCGTAGGAGACCAAGATTACGCTCAGCTCGGGTGGGAGGGGTTTAGTCATAGGGTTCTCTGCGGGGGTCAGGCTGGATCCTCCCGACCGTGTTCCGCCGACTCGCCGGCTAGGCGAGCTGTTCCTGCTTGGTCGAAGGGATTTCCTGGGTTTCCAGCGGCCTGGCTTGGCCCTGCTGAAGCGCCACTTCGATCACCTCACGCACGTCCCGCCGCACCTGGGTGACGAGGTGGTGAATAGAGTGGAGCATCACCCCAGCCAGGCCCAGGATCAGCCCGCCCACCAATAAAAGGTCGGCCAGCACCGCGCTGCCTAGCGGGACTTCGCCCCCCGCGCTCACGGTCTGTACCACCCGCAGCCCCACCAGCATGCCCAAGCCGGCACAGAACAAACCCGGAAGCCCGAAGAACAGCAGGGGCCGCCGCCGGGCTACCAGGCTGAGGATGGCATCGAGAATTTGCAGGGCTTGGACCACCGGGTTACGCTTGTTGCCGTCCATATAAGAGACCGAGATCGGTACTTCGGCAACCCGCAGCCCGGCTTGCTGGATGGTGAACTGCATCTCCGACTCCACCGAAAGTCCCGCGGTGTGGAAGCGCAGGGCCTTGAGGGCTAGGGGCGAGAAAGCCCGGAACCCCGACTGGCTGTCGGTGGTCTTGAGGCCTGAGGCAAGGTTGGTGACCAGGGTCAGGGTGTGTTGTCCGACGATCCGCCAGCCGGGAATCTTGCTCTTGCGGTCCAGGAAGCGTGAACCGATGACCACATCGGCCTGCCCCTCGAGGATCGGCCTGGCTACTTCAGGGATGTCTGCCGGATCGTGTTGGGCGTCGCCGTCCAGGCAGACCACCACATCCGGGTTCAATAGCCGGGCCGCACGAAAGCCCGCGTTTAGGGCCTGGGCTTTGCCCATATTCTTAGGCTGTCCCACCACCTGCGCCCCGGCGGCCAGCGCCAATTCGGCGGTGCGGTCGCTGGAGCCATCGTCCACTACGATTACGTGGGTGGCGTATTTCTTGGTCTCGAGCACCACACTGGCGATGAACCGTTCCTCGTTATAGGCGGGAATAAGCGCCAGGATCACGGGCTTTTCCGCTTTGAGTGCAGTGTGGGAGAGCTTATCCGGTAGCATACTCACCTCGGTCGGGTATAGCCGTCGAGGATAACCATAGGGCCCGGGCCGTTAACTCCCCGTTAAGCCTCTCTAGGCCCATACCCACGGTATTCGTAGGTGTCGTTACGCTGGCTTGACGGCCGACCGATAGGCGCAACACCCAGGTAACGAGAGGGGTCACGGCGACGAGAGGCTCAGCCTGGGAATATGGATCCAAGCGCACCGTGGTACGCAAGATAGCGCGCTTGACCTGGGCTAAGTGCTCCGCGCTAGGAGAGGACGATCCACCGCGTTTTGCGTACGGCGTAATACCAACCCCACCCTCCCCTGCTAGCAGTACGTCCTAGGTCAAACGTCTAGCGTCATACGTTGTACGTCATACGTCGTACAAAGAGGATCGTCCCCCGCGTTTTGCACCTAGCGTATCGCTAGCCACTGGGCAAGTGGCGTTTCCCTCATCCAGGCGGCGAGGTCTCGAGCGGTCGGGGGACGGCTATATTGTGAACAAAGCGAATAGCCTGCCTGTGTTCGGTGCCAGACTGCGATCCTCACCCCTTGCTTAAGGTCTAGGGCCCTTGTATACTTTCAGGGTTGCGTTGCCTCAAGGCTAGCCCCTAGCCCTGAGGTCCCATCGGTTGCGCTGGGCGGACAACCCGCGCCCGTCGGAGCACCGACAGCGATTCTTGAGAATCCAGGGGCGAAATCGGAGCCTAAACCGCTCCGGATCGCCTCTCGCCGGGAAACCCCGCACCGAGCGCAACGCGCACAAGGCCATCCTTGTGCATCTGCTCTGAAGGCCCAAGGCCCAAGGCAGCATCCCCCGAGCGCAAGGTGCGGGGTTTGGCTTGAAGCCGAAATTGTCGAAAGGAGTGGTTACACTGCCAACGATCAACCAACTGCTACGCAAAGGTCGTGCTCCGGTCATCAAGAAGAGCAAAGTACCTGCTTTGAAGGGTAGTCCCTTCCGTCGGGGGGTATGCACGGTAGTACGCACCGTGACTCCCAAGAAGCCCAACTCGGCCTTGCGTAAGGTGGCCAAGGTGCGGCTCTCGAGCCAGTACGAGGTGACCGCTTACATCCCCGGCGAGGGGCACAACCTTCAGGAACACAGCGTGGTGCTGATCCGGGGCGGGCGTGTGAAGGACCTGCCCGGGGTGCGCTACCACATCGTGCGCGGGGTCTTCGATACCCAGGGCGTCAAAGACCGCAAGAAGAGCCGCAGCAAGTACGGAGCCAAGAAGCCCAAGGGCGACGCCAAAGCCGCTGCGGGCAAGAAGAAGTAGGAGAGAGTATGTCGCGCAGAAGACAAGCAGAAGTGCGCCCCCTGAGCCCCGACTTGGTGTACGGGGACGTGGTGGTTTCGGCCTTTATCAACCGCATCATGCGCGAGGGTAAAAAGAACTTGGCGGCCCGCATCTTTTACGACGCCTGCAAGATCATTCAGGACAAGAGCGGCCAGGAGCCCCTCAAGGTCTTCCGTCAGGCCGTGGATAATGTGCGCCCTCGAGTCGAGGTGCGCAGCCGCCGGGTGGGCGGGGCCAACTACCAAGTACCGGTAGAGGTCTCCCCTCGCCGTCAGCAGACCCTGGCCCTTCGCTGGATCGCCAATGCGGCTGAGGGGCGCTCCGAGCGTGGAGCGGCGGCCCGCCTCGCCGCCGAGCTGCTCGAGGCCGCCGAAGGTAAAGGCGGAGCGGTGAAGAAGAAAGAAGATGTGGAGCGTATGGCCGAAGCCAACCGAGCTTACGCCCATTACCGGTGGTAACTATGGCCGTCAAGACTGGCTACGATCTAACCAAGGTTCGTAACATCGGCATCGCCGCTCACATCGACGCAGGGAAGACCACCACCACCGAGCGCATCCTCTACTACACCGGCCGCATCCACAAAATCGGTGAGGTGCACGAGGGTGCTGCCACCATGGACTGGATGGAGCAGGAGCGGGAGCGGGGCATCACCATCACCGCCGCCGCCACCACTGCGGTGTGGAAGCATAACAACACCGAATACACCATCAACATCATCGACACCCCTGGCCACGTAGACTTCACCATCGAAGTCGAGCGCTCTATGCGGGTGTTGGATGGTGCGGTGGCGGTCTTTGACGGTTCTCAAGGGGTAGAGCCGCAATCCGAGACGGTGTGGCGTCAGGCCGATAAGTACAGGGTGCCCCGCATCGCCTTCGCCAACAAGATGGACAAGACCGGGGCCGATATCTGGCTCACCGTCAACTCCATGAAGGAGCGGCTGGGGGCGCGGCCGGTGCTGATGCAGCTGCCGATGGGCCGGGAAGACACCTTCTACGGCATCATCGACTTGCTGCGCATGAAGGCCTATACCTACGGCAACGACCTTGGCACCGACATCCGGGTTGGCGAGATCCCTGCGGAGTACCTCGAGGAGGCCCGCAAGTGGCACGATGAGCTGATCCAGGTCGCCGCCGACTTCGACGAGAGCATCATGTTGAAGTACCTCGAGGGAGAGGCGCCCTCCGAGGCCGAGCTGGTGGCGGCGATCCGCAAAGGCACCATCGCCATGCAGATCTTCCCGGTGTTCTTGGGCTCCTCGCTGAAAAACAAAGGGGTGCAGCTGTTGCTGGATGCGGTGGTGGATTACCTGCCCTCGCCGCTCGATATCCCTCCGGTCCGGGGTAAGACTGCGGATGGCGAAGAGGTCGAGCGCCCCGCCGACCCCGAGGGGCCGCTGGCGGCTCTGGCCTTCAAGATCATGGCCGACCCCTACGTGGGCCGCTTGACCTTCGTGCGGATCTACTCGGGCACCATGACCAGCGGCTCGTATGTGCAGAACACCACCAAAGGCCGCAAGGAGCGGGTGGCCCGCCTGCTCAAGATGCACGCCAACCACCGGGAAGAGGTGGAGATCCTGCGGGCCGGGGACCTGGGTGCGGTAGTGGGCCTGAAGGATACCATCACCGGCGACACCCTGGTGGGGGATGGCGACCAGCCGGTGATCCTCGAGTCCATCGAGGTCCCTGACCCGGTGATCGACATCGCCATCGAGCCCAAAACCAAGGCCGACCAGGACAAGCTTTCCCAGGGGCTGGCGCGCTTGGCCGAAGAAGACCCCACCTTCCGGGTCTCCACTCACCCTGAAACCGGCCAGACCATCATCTCCGGGATGGGTGAGCTGCACCTGGAGATCATCGTGGATCGCCTCAAGCGCGAGTTCAAGGTCGAGGCCAACGTGGGCGAACCCCAGGTGGCCTACCGCGAGACCATCACCAAAGCGGTGGACGTGGAGGGCAAGTTCGTCCGTCAGTCGGGCGGTCGCGGCCAGTACGGTCACGTCAAGATCAAAGCCGAGCCCCTGCCGCGCGGATCGGGCTTCGAGTTCGTCAACGCCATTGTGGGTGGGGTGATCCCCAAGGAGTACATCCCCGCCGTGCAGAAGGGCATTGAGGAGGCGATGCAGTCGGGGCCGCTGGTGGGCTTCCCCATCGTAGACGTCAAGGTCACGCTCTACGACGGCAGCTATCACGAGGTGGACTCGAGCGAAATGGCCTTCAAGATCGCCGGTTCGATGGCCATCAAGGAGGCCGTGCAGAAGGGGGGAAGCGCGATACTCGAGCCCATCATGCGGGTCGAGGTGACCACCCCCGAAGACTACCTGGGCGACGTGATTGGCGACCTCAATAGCCGCCGTGGCCAGATCCTGGGGATGGAACCGCGCGGCAATGCCCAGATCGTGCGGGCATACGTACCGCTGGCGGAGATGTTTGGGTATGCTACCGACCTGCGTTCCAAGACCCAGGGCCGGGCTTCTTTCGTGATGTTCTTCGACCACTACGCGGAGGTCCCCAAGAACATCCAGGAAAAGTTGGTCAAAGGCCAGTAAGACTTTTGTCGCGGGCGCTGGCCTAAGGCGCCCGCATGCGCGTGTCAAGGAGAGAACCATGGCGAAGGGTGTATTTGAGCGGACGAAGCCACACGTGAACGTTGGGACGATTGGGCACGTAGACCACGGGAAGACGACGTTAACGGCGGCGATCACGTTTGTTGCGGCGGCGGCGAACCCGAGCATCGAGGTGCAGGCGTACGATCAGATCGACAAGGCGCCGGAGGAGAAGGCGCGGGGGATCACGATCAACACGGCGCACGTGGAGTACGAGACGGAGAAGCGGCACTATTCGCACGTAGATTGTCCTGGGCACGCGGATTATGTGAAGAACATGATCACGGGTGCGGCGCAGATGGACGGAGCGATACTGGTGGTATCGGCGGCGGACGGACCGATGCCGCAGACGCGGGAACATATATTGCTGGCGCGGCAGGTAGGGGTGCCGTACATTGTGGTGTTCATGAACAAGGTGGACATGGTGGACGACGCCGAGCTGTTGGACTTGGTGGAGATGGAGGTGCGGGACCTGCTGTCGCAGTATGAATTTCCCGGGGACGATACGCCGATCATCCGGGGTTCAGCGCTGAAGGCGTTGGAACACATGCAAGCGAACCCGAAGACGCAGCGGGGGGAGAACGAGTGGGTGGATCGGATCTGGGAGCTGCTGGATGCGATCGACGCGTACATACCGACGCCGCAGCGGGATGTGGACAAGCCCTTTTTGATGCCGGTGGAGGATGTATTTACGATCACGGGGCGGGGAACGGTAGCGACGGGACGGATTGAGCGGGGGAAGATCAAGGTAGGGGAGGAAGTGGAGATTGTAGGCTTAGCGGAGACGAAGAAGACGGTGGTGACCGGGGTAGAGATGCACCGGAAGACGCTGAGCGAGGGGATAGCCGGGGACAACGTAGGGTTGCTGCTGCGGGGTGTAAGCCGGGAGGAGGTGGAGCGGGGGCAGGTGCTGGCGAAGCCCGGGAGCATTACCCCGCACACCAAGTTTGAGGCGTCGGTGTACGTGCTGAAGAAGGAGGAGGGGGGACGGCACACGGGTTTTTTCACGGGGTACCGTCCGCAGTTTTACTTTCGCACGACGGATGTGACGGGGGATGTGACGCTGCCGGGGGGTGTGGAGATGGTGATGCCTGGGGATAACATCACCTTCACGGTGCAGCTGATCAAGCCGATTGCCTTGGAGGAAGGGCTGCGCTTTGCCATTCGGGAAGGTGGACGCACCGTGGGTGCGGGCGTCGTGACCAAGATCCTGGAGTA
>NZ_QKOB01000012.1 GCF_003226535.1 Meiothermus sp. Pnk-1
ACCTTCTCCTGTGGCCTGGGCCCCACCTTCTGATCCACCACCCCCACCAAGCCGATGCGGTCCATGATGCCGGCCACCAGGCCCAGATGGGCCAGGTCGTAAACCTGGAGCGCGGGTGTGGGTTCCACCCCAAAATCCTAAGGCCGGAGGGGAGGGGTGCGGAATATCGGTCCATCTTTTCGTCCAGCTCCCCGAACACCTCGAGGATGCGCTTGACCTCGGCGACGTTGGTGAGCCGGAAGGTGATGAAGTGGGTACACTGCCGCTGCACCACCTTGGAGAGGCCGCCGGCGCTGGCCATCACGCTCTGGAGCTCCCCTGCTCTCGCCCCCCGGTGATGGCGTTTTGGCCCCCAGAGCAAGGGGCAGAAGGTGCGTGTCTATGCGGGGTATGCGCGGAGTGCGAGTTTTGAGCTATCTCACCTGATTACGCTGGAGCACTGGGCCAGTACTGTTGCCCGGTCGCAGGGTGCAAGGCAACGACACGTACTTTGGGAAGCCTATCCGCCCTAGCAGATGACTCACCAGAAGGCGCACCGCCTCGCGCCCCATTTCCTGGCGTGGTATTTCAAAAGAGGTCCATTCCGGGACGCCGCTCTCCTCACCGAGGGGATCACCCAGTACCACGTAGGAGAGATCCCGAGGAACTTCCAGGCCTAGCCTGGCCACGAAGCTTTGTAGCTTGCGGGCGAAGCGGTCGTTCTCCAACACGAAAGCGGTGATTTCAGCGCGCAGAAGGCGTTTGAACTGGGCTAGGGTGAATTCGGCAGGCTCGAGGACCACCACGCTGCCCACCCCGGTTTGCTGGTAACCTAGGCGTCGGTCAAGGGCTGATTCTTGCTGGTTGGGCTCAGCCAGGTAAACAAACTTGCGGTGGCCTAATTCCAGGAGATACTCGACGAGCTGGCGGGTGGCAGCGGCATAGTCGGCGCTGACGTACGAAAGGTTCCCGCCAGGAATCTCGCGACGGCCAATGAACACGCAGGGGTGGCCCTCAGCAATAACTTGCGCTAGCTCCTCGCGGTGCGCAGTGTCCATGAAACCCAACAGCAGCGTGCCGTCGGCGATCAGGAGCCGATTGCTTCCGCCTTGGTAGATGCTTCGGCGGTTGCCCTTACCTACTGTGCGGGTGTGCAGCAAGAGATCGAATCCAGCTCGCGCCGCCTCCTCTTCGATGCCCTCCAGGAAGGGGTAGTAGAAATCCTTGCGACTGGTAGGAAACACCGACTCATAGGTAAATACCCCCAGGATTCGGCTCATGCCCCCGGCCAGGTTCTGAGCGGCGATATTGGGTACGTAGCCCAGCTCACGCATGGCCTGCAGCACGCGCTGACGAGTTTCTTCATTGATGCGGATCTTGCCCTCACGGCCAGTCAATACCGTGGAGACAATGGCTTGTGAAACCCCCGCTCGCAGGGCAACATCTTTCTGGGTGACACGGCGCTTCTCGGACATGGTTTAGTAGCTGGGGCTGGGAGTAAGGCGCTGGGGTTCAGGCCAGAAGAGTTCAAAGCCCATCTGAGTGATTAGTCGCTGGAAATCAGCCAACAGCGCCGGGGTGTTGCGTACCTGGCTGGGGGTGTAGCTGTGATCCAGGCAGTAGGCGGCCAAAGCCCCGGCAGCTTCCCCAATATTCCACTCTACCGGATGCAGCCGGTAGCAACCGTTGGTGATGTGGGTAACCCCCAGGTTCTTACAGGCCGGCAATAGGTTCTGTACCCGCACCGGAATCAGCGCTCCCAGGGGGATTTGGAAGGGCCAGCTGGCGATATCGACGTAGTTACGGCCGCCGGTGGAAGGGTGGAGGTCGATACGGTACTGGCCGATACCTACCGTGTCATGGAAGAGCTCCGCTCCTCGCAGCTTGCCCCGTGCTTCCACCCCGACGTGCTGCTCGAGCACGGTGAACTCGGCTTTGATCCTTCGACTCTCCCGCACGTAGACCGCCTTGGCCAGGCCGTGGCCGGGCTCAGTGCCGGTGACGTCCCCGCGCAGCCGCAATCCGGGGTAGCCCGTTCCCCCGTCGTGTCGTGGGGCCTCGGTTTGCATCCAGTACAGCAGCGATAGGCTAAGCTGGCGCGCCCCCTCGAGGTGCCGCTGTTGTTCCTCTTGGCTCACCCCAATAATCGGACCCAGCCAGTAGTCGTTCTGGGGCCAATTGACCAGGGTTACGTCGCTTCTATAGCGACCTTCAGGGTAGTGGCGTTTGGCGAAGATGCGGCGGAAGTGCCAGAGGTCGCCCTTATGAGGGATCTCCACCGGGTCGGAGAAAAGGTCGCGGTAGACCGCCTGGTGAGTGATGGGATGACACAGCGTCCAGGAAAGTTGCTTTCCCGGCCAAAAGGGAGCCTGGTAGTTGCGCCAGAAATCGTATTGGGCGGGTTTGGGGATGGTGAAGTCCTCGCCTTCGACATAATCCATGGCGAAGCACCAGCTCACCGCCTGCTGGTTCAAGGGGTTGGCTTCGGGCAGGGCGTGGGGCTCACCGGTCTCGCCTTGGCCCTCCGCTCCGACCACGTACTCGACCCTCCCCAGCTCCAACAGCTCGCCGGTCTCGGTGGCATCAAGGATGTAAGGAGCCAGCAAGATTCGACGCTCCCCAAAGCAGATGTCCTCTACCGCTACCGCTAGTACCCGGTCTCCCTCAGTGTAAACCTGAACCGGGCGGGTGTTAAGCCAGATCTCCAACTGCCGGTCGGCCCGATAGGGGGCCAGCATCGCTTCAAGTACAGCTAGCGCTACTCGCGGTTCGTGGCACAACAGGCTCACGTTCCCTGCTCCGGGATTCAGGCGCGGATCGGCCTTGGATTCGGGCCGCAGGGGGTAATGGCGGCGGTAGAAGTTGCGCACCCCCTCGCGGAATTGCCGGTAGGTGGCCGTACAGCCCAGCTCCTCGATCCACAGCCCCTCGTCGGGGGGCACGGCCTGGCTGGTGAGTTGACCGCCGATCCAGTCGGTCTCCTCGGTCATGATCACCGTCTTGCCCAGGCGCAGCGCCGAGAGGGCCGCGGCGATCCCGCCCAGCCCGCCGCCGATGATGAGTACGTCGCAGCGTCGCTCCATGTGTGCTTATCCCTTCGTGCCGCTGTTGGCCAGGCTCTCGACAAACTGTCGCTGCGCCAGCCAGAACAGCAGCAGGACAGGAATGGCCACCAGGGTGCCGCCGGCCAGGGTCAGGTTCCAGAACACCCCGCCCAGCGGATCGGTGAAGCGCTGGAGGGCCAGCGGCAGAGTCAACTTCGCTTCGGAGTTGAGGTAGATGAGTGGGTTGAAGTAGTCGTTCCAACTGTTGAGCATGGCGAAGATGGCTACCGTTACCAAGGCTGGGCGGCTTAGCGGTAGCATGATGTGCCAAAACACTCCCCAGTAGCTCAGGCCGTCTATTCGCCCAGCCTCCTCGAGTTCTTTGGGCAGGGTGATGAAGTGCTGGCGCATCAGGAAGACAGCCAGGGCACCGGTGGCGCTGAAGACTTGCAAGAGGATCACGGGTAGATGGGTATTGATGGCGCCCAGGTTTTTGAACAGGATGAACTGGGGTACCGCAGTGAGTTCGTTGGGGATCATCATGGCCCCCAGGGTTAGGATAAATAGCGCTTCCCGACCCCAAAAACGCAGCCGGGCAAAGGCGTAACCAGCCAAGGCCGAGAGCAGAGCGGTCAGCGGGATCACGATGGCCAGGATGTACAGGCTGTTTAGGTATTGGCGGACAAAGGGGTACCTGGCGAAGATCTCCCTGAAGTTGTCGAGGGAGAGCTTGGCAAAGTCGAGTTGGAAGGGGCTACTGAAGATTTCGGCGCCGCTCTTGAGCGAGCTGAGGAACATCCAGGCGATCGGCACCACAAAAGGCACCGAGACCATCACCAAGAAGGCCACCAGCAAGGCGTTCCAGTAGGGGTTAGCTCTCATAGAACACCAACCGCCTGCGCAGGTTCCACTGAAGGACCGTGAGCCCCAGCACCACTACGAAGAGCACCACCGCCACCGCTGAGGCGTAGCCAAACTCGAAGAAGCTGAAGCCCTGCTTATACATGAAGAGGATCAAGGTGGTGGTGGCCCCGGCAGGGCCGCCCCCGGTGAGCACAAACACCGGGGTGAAGAGCTTCAAGGCCCCGATCAGGGTCACGATAAACACCAAAAACACGGTGGGGGAGATGAGCGGTAGCGTGATGCGAAAAAAAGCCTGCACAGCGGCAGTGCCGTCGAGCATGGCCGCTTCGTGCATTTCCTTGGGCACTCCCTGTAGGGCGCTCAGGAAGATTACCGTGTTCAGCCCCACCGCTTTGATTACCTCGATCACTATCAAAAGCCAAAGGGCCAAGGACGGTTCGAAGAGCCAGTTGGGCCCCTGCACTCCTGCGGAAGCCAGAATTTGATTGATCGGTCCCTCGGGTTGTAGCAAGAACTTCCAGACCAGTGCCCAGGCCACCACCGGCATCACCACGGGGGAGAAGATAATGGTACGGAAGATGCCGATGCCACGCAGCTTTTGGTTGAGCAGCACGGCCAAGCCCAATGCACTGGAGATGTTGAGCACGAGAATGCCCACAGTGAAGAGCGTGGTGACCCTCAGCGAGTGATAGAAGTCGGGGTCCTGGAGAAGCCGCTGGTAGTTCTTCAATCCTATCCAGCGGGGCTCGTCCAGCAGCGACCAGCTGGTCCCAGAGATCACCCACACCGCCAGCAGCGGCAGGATGACCAGGACCAGCATCCCCAGGGCGTAGGGCAGGGTGAAGAATAGCCCGGTAAGTTGTTCCTGCCGTCGCAGCATGGGGGCCTCTTCCCGGTTACTGGAGGGCGTCCACCTGGCGGCAAATGTCGCCGAGGACGGCCTTGATGTCGGCGTTGGGCTGATATAGGCGATCGAGTCCGGAGGTGATGACGTCATTGGCCCGCAGCCAGTTGGTGGGGGCAAGGAAAACCCTGGCCGAGGAGATCTGGTTTACTAAAGCAACTCTCAAGCTCTCTGCCGGAATAAGCGGGTTGCTGCTCAGGTAAGCCGGGTTAGCCAGAACGCTCTTGCGGGGCGGGGGGAAGAAGCGGGCAGTACGGGCCATCACGTCCTTGGAGGCCAGGAAGGCCAGGAACTCAGTCGCCTCCTTGGGGTAGCGGGACTTGGCGAAGACCACGTAGCCCGCCTGCCCGAGCTGGGTAATGCGTCCATTGGGTCCCTTGGGCATGGGAGCGATGCCCCACTTGAAGCCGACGGTGCGCAACTGGGCGGAGTAGCTCACATTGTCCATGTACATGCCCAGGCGACCGGTCTCAAAGGTAGTCTGGTCGCCGAGGCGGGGCATGCTGCCGCTCTTGAACATCATCTCGTGCATGAGAGTGAAGCCCCGCAGGCTGCCCTCACTGTCTAGGGCGCATCTGAACTTGTCATCGTAGACCCCTCCGCCATATGACCACAGCACCGCCAGGGTGCCGCTCGACCAGGCTTTGGGATCGAGGCGCATGATGCGAGCCCCGAAGGCCCCGGTCTTCTCTTTTATGGTGTCGGCGGCTTTCTGAAAAGCGGCATAATCCCAGGATCCCTTGGCGTACTGGGTCATTGGGTCGGCCACCCCTGCTTTGGCGAAGAGGTCCTTATTGTAAAACAGGACTTGCGGGGAGTTGGAGAAGGGCACTCCATAGATTCCACCGCCCTTACGCCAAAGGCTGAGGGTGCTGGGTGGGAAATCGGCCGCGTCAAAGGTGCTATCGGCATAGAGGCTGGCCCTCAGGTCTACCAGGGCATTGTTGGCCAGAAAGGCGGGAACGTCTCGCTCGGCCAACCAACCTACATCCGGGGCGTCGCCGGAGGCCACTTGGATCGCTACTTTGCGGGGGTAATCGGCAAAGGGAGTGACTTCGACGGTGACGTTCACCCGTGGACTGCTGTCGCTGTACTCTCTGGCCAGCTGCTGTAAGAGGGCCAGCCCGTCACCTCCTGCCCAGGTAGAAAAGCGCAGACTGATCTTTTGCTGAGCTGAAGCAGAGCCCAGGGCCAAAAGAACCACCAGCATCAAAAACGTTTGCTTCATCGCGGCCTCCGGATTACCCCAAGATGTTGATAATACGTATAGGGTTATGCGTATTATTAGACTCGAAATGCGGTAAGTCAACAGGGGATCGGCGGGTCAAGCCGGGGCTATAGGCGAGGCAGGGCTCGAGGGCCGTCATAGCCTCGACCTCTCGTGCTCCTGACCGCAGCGACGCGTTTATCCCAGCGGGATCACCAGCGCCTCGTGCGTGCGGGGGTAGTCGGTGAGCAGTTCAACTCCCTTTGGGGTGATGAGTACTGTATCCGAGTGGCGGAAGCCCCCTAAGTCCGGCACGTAGAGACCGGGCTCGACGCTCAAAACCATCCCAGGCTCGAGTGTGGCTACCTCCCCGACGTCGAGAAAGGGGCTTTCGTGAATGCGCTGCCCTAGGCCGTGACCCACACCACATGGTGTCGCCAGTAGGGGATCAGGCCCTCCCGTTCATAATAAGCCCGCACGATGCGATCAACCTCAGCGCAGGCTCTACCGGGGCGCAACTGCTCTAGTGCCAGCTCCTGCAACTCGAGCATGTGGCGGGAGTAGCGTCGCTGCTGGGGAGAGGGTTCACCAAGAAACATGGTGCGCTCCAGCTCGCTCAGATAGCCCCACACCCCCGCACTAGCCCCGGTGACCAGGTTGTCGCCGGGCTTGAAGGCCGCATTGGTGCTGATGGCGTGGGGCAGGGCGCTGGTGGGGCCGATCTGGCCACGGAACAACGCAACCGCCCCACTGACCCACTTGTTCTGGCTGCGAAACCCCGGTCCCATCGCAGCCTGGAGGGCTTGGGTGGCCTCTTGGGTAGCCCTCGACTCCACCTCGGATTCCCTGAGACCAGGGCGGGTATATCGTTGCAGCAAACGGTGGGCATACTCTGCCCAGCGGGCGCTCTCTCGGATGAGGAAGAGTTCGTGTTCGGACTTCAGGGCCATCTGGCGGTCCAGTGCGGTGGATACCCGCCGGACTGCACACAGCTCGCTTAGCGCAGGGCCGCTGTAGCCCATGACCGGGGGGTAGCCGTCGTAGTCCACACCGATGAGGCCGCGCCCAAGGCCCAGCTTCCCCAGGAGCTTGCCCAGGAGCTGCAGGGGGTGTTGCTCGCCCGGAAACTCGGGATAAGAACTTACCTCTTCGACCTGGGCGCTCTCGAGGGCGTGCTCGTGTTCAAGGCGAGGAACGAAAAGTGTCCGGTGACCCTCGCGGGTGATGACCAGAGCGACGGGGCGCTCGGTGGGGATAAAGACAAAGCCGGTGTAGTACTGGATAAACTGATCGTCGAAGAGAACCAGCCCTGCCAGGTCTGGTCCGGCGAATTCAAAAGCCCGCTGGGCCCGGTAGGCGCGCTCGTCAGGGGAGATGGGGTTGATCATCGCGGTTGCGCGGCCAGATGGCGCTCGAGGAAATCTCGCACCACCTGTAAATACCGTCCTTGCTCCTCCATGTGGGGTGAGTGGCCGCTGTGCTCGAAGACCACCAGCTCGCTATTGGGGAGCAGTCGGTGCAACTCCTGGCTGGCCTCGAGGGGGGTAATCCAGTCGTGGCGACCTACCGTCACCAAGACTGGTACCCTGATTTCGGACAACCTCGAGGTGAGGTCGTAGTGGGGCTGGTTGCGGCTGAAGGCCCAGTTGTGGGTCTGGTAGCGGAAGGGGATGGCTGCCAGCCGCCGGGCTTCTGCTACAGGGTCGCGCTGGACGGTGTAAAGCGGCTGGATCATGGCGAAGCTCTCGCGGAAGTCCTCATCGGAGGTCATCCGCCCGTCGAAGAGCCGGTCCAATCGCTCCGCATCCATCGGGAAGCCGCTCTTTAGGGCGCGCTGCTTGCTGGTGTACCGGTATTTGTTGCTAGCAGCGGTGTCACGCAAGATGAGGGCATGCAGGTTCTCCTGGTGGCGCAGAGCGTATTCCAGGGCGATGAAACCGCCGTACGAGCCTCCTAGCAGGATGATCTTGCCCAAGTCCAGTTGCTGGCGCAGGGCCTCGAGGTCGGCCACAAACTGCTCGTGTGAATAGGGCTCGCGGCTCTCTGACTCGCCGTTGCCGCGCTGGTCATAGCTGATGAGGCGGAAAGTATCGGTAAGGGGTTGGAAGGCGGTCCAGTCCCCCTTGCGGCTACCCATGCCGGGGCCGCCGTGCAGGGTGACAAAGGGAATCTTGTTGCCGCCTGAGTCGTCGTAAACCAGCTGTACCCCGTTGACTTCAATCCTCATGGCTAACGCTCCTAGCGGTACCAGACTTCCTTCAGCACCCGCATGACATTGCCTCCCACCACCTTGGCGATATCCTCGTCGCTGTAGCCGTGTTTGACCAGCCAGCGCACGATGTTGGGGAAGGCTTCGGCGGGGTTCTCCAGGCCGTCCACCCACTCTACCTGGGGGTACTCGAGCTTCCCCCGGCTGGCCGCGATGGACAATGCCTCCGAGAGGGTGTGGTGCAGGCCCACGTGGTCGCCAAAGAGCACGTCCGGGCCGAAGGCTACGTGGTCGATGCCCACCAAGTCCACGCAGTACTCGAAGTGTTCCATGAAGCTCTCGATGGAGTGACGGGGGTTCTTTTGGGTGATGGTAGTGTGGGGGGCGGCCTCGATGCCAATGACTCCGCCCTTCTCGGCACAGGCTTTGATCACCTCGTCGGGCTTGAGGCGGTTGGAGTTCCACAAAGCCCGGGCTCCGGCGTGGGTGATGAAGACCGGCTTCTCGCTGAGTTCGATGGTGTCCATGGAGGTGCGGTCGCCGGAGTGGGAGATGTCGATGGCGATGCCTAGCTTGTTCATGCGCTTAACCGCCTTGCGACCGAAGACGGTGAGTCCGCCGTCGTTGGGCTCGCGCAGGCCCCCGCCGAGCTGGTTGCCCTCGCTGTAGGCGATTCCTAAGCAGCGCACCCCTAGGCCGTAGAGGATGTCCAGTCGGTCGAGTTCGTTCTCGATCATAGCCGCGCCCTCGAGCGAGACCACGAAGGCGATCTGACCGTTCTGCTTGGCTCGCACGATGTCCTCGGTGGTCGTCGCCAGCACCACCATGTCCTGGTGCGCGATGTCGGACAGGCGCATGCCTAGATCGTAGATGATGTCGTCCCACTTCCACCCCGAGCGCGAGGTAATCATGGCGGTGCCGTTCATGAGGTTGTCAAAGACGCAGTCCAGGCCGCTGACGCTCAACCCCTCGTAGCCGGTCCAGTCGCGGCCCTGGCGGCGGAACTCGAAGAAATCGGCGAGGTTCTCGGGGGCCACGAAGCAGTGGTCGTGCAGGGAGATGATGAGGTTTTCTTGAAAGATACGTTTTACTCGCTCTTCCTGCTCGGGAGTAACCTCCACCCCTCGGCTCGGCACCCGGTTCAGCTCCTTAGCCAGCTTGAAAGGCTTGTAATCGACGCCAGGTTCGAGGTACTGGAAGGATTTGTATCCACTGTAGCGTTTTTTCTGCATAGATTCGCTCCCGTTGCGGTGAGAGGCTAATTCCGAGGGTCGAGCACATCCCGCAGCGCGTTGCCTAAAACATTGAAAGCCAGCACCGTCACCGCGATGAAAAGCCCTGGCCAGATCGCCAGCATGGGGTTGGAGTAGAGGTAGGCCTGGGCGTTCTGCAGCATGTTGCCCCAGGAGGCCAGGGGGGGCTGGATGCCCAGCCCCAGGTAGCTGAGGGCGGCCTCGGTAAGGATGGCCCAGCCCACCCCCAGCGTCGCCAACACGATGGCTTGCGGCAGCACCTGGGGGAAGATGTGGCGGAACATGATGCGCGGGTGCGAGGCCCCCAGGGCGTGCATGGCCTCGACGAACTCCCGCCCGCGGTACTTGGTGAACTCGGCGTAGACCACCCGGGCCATCTGAGCCCAGAAGCCCACCCCCACTGTGACCACCACGGTCAGGGGGTGGTTGCCGAAGGCCGTCACGATCACCAGCACCAAGAAGAAGCTGGGGATCGACATGAACACGTCTACCAGCCGCATCACCACGGTCTCGGTCCAGCCCTTGAAGTAGCCCGCCACCCCCCCGGCCAGCGTGCCGATGGTCAGGCCCACCAGCATCGAAAGCAGGCCCACTGCGAGCGAGATCCGACCACCGTAGAGCAGGCGGCTGAGCATGTCCCGCCCCAGCTCGTCGGTGCCCAGGGGGTGGGCGGGGTTCGAGGCGGCCAGGATGTTGAGCGGGTCGGTGGTGTCGGGGGCCACGCGGTAGAAGACCGGGCCGAGGACCACCAACAGCGTCAGCAGGCAGATCATCAGGAAGGCCGCCAGGCCCACCGGGTTGCGGCGAACCCGCAACCACAAGCGGCTCTGGGGTCGGGTTGGGGCGGCAGAGCTCGGCGCGGAGCTATTCATGGCTGATCCGAGGGTCCACGGCGGCGTAGAGGACGTCGACGAGAAGGTTGACCGCCACTACGATGGTGCCCACCAACAGGGTGACGCCCAGGATCACCGGGTAGTCGCGCCCGTTGGCGGCCTCGATGGCCAACCGACCCAGCCCGGCCCAGCCGAACACGCTCTCCACCACCACCGAGCCCGAGAAGAGCACGGTGGTGATGAGGCCGAGGATAGCGATCACCGGGACCATGGCGTTCTTGAGGGTGTGCTTGAGCAGCACTACCCGCTCCGAGAGGCCCTTGGCCCGGGCGGTGCGGACGTAGTCGGAGGTCAGCACCTCCAGCAGCGCCGAGCGGGTGATGCGGATGACATTAGGCATCAGGGTAAAGGCCAGCACCCCCGCGGGCATGGCCAGGTGGCGCAGCCGGTCGGCGAGGGAGAACTCCTGCCCCACCGTGAAGATGCCCGAGGAGGGCAGCCACTTGAGCTGCACCGCGAAGACGATGATGGCCACGATGCCCAGCCAGAAGGCCGGGACCGACATGCCCACCGTGGCCAGGCTGCCGATGAGGTGGTCGGGCCAGCGGTTTTTGTATAACGCCGAGAGAGTCCCCAACACTATCCCCAATATGGTCGTGAGCCCCAGGGTAGTGAGGGCGAGTTGTAGGGTGTTGCCCATCCGTTGCGCCAGCAGCGAGGCAACGGGGAGACCCTGGTTGTAGGAATTGCCCAAGTCCCCCCGCAGCACCCCGCCCAGCCAGTCGAAGTAGCGCACCAGCACCGGGCGGTCGAGGCCGTACTGCCGGAGCACGGCCTCGCGCTCCTCAGCGGTGCGGCCTAGACTCACCGCCGAGGTGGGGCCGCCGGGGGCCAGGTTGATGAGCAGGAAGGTGACCGCCGAGATCAAAAACAGCACCACCACCCCCTGGAGGAGCCGGCGGACGATGTAAGCGGCCACCTTCAGCTCCCTCCTAGCGCTTGATGAACCATTCCGAGGAGTACTGGAAAGCCGTGGCGGTGTTGATGTCAGCCATGCCACCGACCCGTTCGTTGCGTACGGAGATGATGTCGGGGTACCACAGGTAGAGATAGGGAAGTTGCTCGGCCAATAGGCGCTGGATCCGCCGGTAGACGAGCACTTGCTCCTGGATTCCGCGGGCCTTGAGGCCCTCCTCGAGCAGCTTATCCAGTTCAGGATTCTTATAGTTGGGGATATTGTTGCCCTTGTCGGCGGCGACAGAGGCGTAGTAAGGGGTGACGTCGGGGGTGGGTGGGGTGCTCCACCAGGCCAGGGTGGCCTCGTACTGGCGATTGACGAACATCTTCTGGATGTAGGCGTTCCACTCCATCACGTTGACATTGGCCTTCACCCCGATGGCCTTCCAGTACTGCTGCACGAGCAGCGTGGCCGGCACCAGGTAACCAAACTGTCCGGTAGGCATGTCGATTTCGAAGGGCTTGCCATCTTTTTGCAACACGCCGTCGGGGCCGGGGGTCCAGCCAGCCTGAGCCAGCAACTGTTTGGCTTTCTCCGGGTTATAGGGATATTGGGGTACGTCCTTCACGTAAAAGGCTTTTTGCAGGGGGGCGATAGGGCCGGTGGCAATGGTCCCGTAACCGCGCACCACCGAGTCAATCATGGCCTTGCGGTCAAGGGCGTAAAGCAGAGCCTGGCGCACCCGCACGTCGCGGAAGCGGGGGTCATTCTGATTAAGCGCCACAAAATAGTAGAGATTTTGGCTCTGACGCAGCACCTGTAGCTTGGGATTGCGCTCCACACCGGCCAGTAAGGCAGGGTTGGAGACCCCCACGAAATCTAGCTCCCCGGAGATAGCCTGGGCCATCTGGGTATTGGGGTCGGGTACGATCTTGAACACGATGGAGTTGATCTTGGGGGTACCCCCCCAGTACTTTTCGTACTTAACCAAGCGCACGTAGGAACCCGGCACAAACTCGGCTACCCGGAA
The DNA here is from genome assembly GCF_003226535.1 of Meiothermus sp. Pnk-1. Lineage (NCBI taxonomy): Bacteria > Thermotogati > Deinococcota > Deinococci > Thermales > Thermaceae > Meiothermus > Meiothermus sp. Pnk-1. Next base: position 12,282 of record NZ_QKOB01000012.1, read on the forward strand.
GGCTCCGGTGCCGATGGGGCTCTTCTTGTTGAAGCTGGCTACCTGCAGGGGGTTATCGGCGTTGCCCAGGACGTGCTTAGGCAGGATGCCTGCGTAATAGGCCAGATAGTAAGGTAAGGAAGAAAAGGGCGCGTTGAGCACAAAGCGCACCGCGTAGGGGTTGATCACCTCTACGCTCTTAACTTTGCTGAAGTTGCCGGCGTTTTGTGCACCCAACTTTTTATTGAGCACCACATTGTTAAAGGTAAAGGCCACGTCTTCGGCGGTGAAAGGCTTGCCGTCGTGCCAGGTCACCCCTTTTCGCAGGTTGAAGGTCCAGGAAAGCCCGTCCTCGGCAACCTTCCAGCTCGTGGCCAGGCCGGGGGCTGGGCTCAGGTCCTTCTTGTTGTAGCGCACCAACTGGTCGAAGAGAATGGTGTTGATCAGGTTGGACTCCACCACCGCTCCCGGGGTCCAGGGGTTGAGGGTAGGGTCGGCGTTGGTTGCCAGGTTGAGCGTTGCGTTGGGATCGTAGTCCTGGGCCAGTACCCAGCCTAAGCTGAGTGTTCCTGCCAGCAGCGCTGCGCGTATACCGCCAAACTTCCACCGTATGCCTTTCATCGCCACGAGCCTCCTTCTCTATCCGGTGTAGCCAAGTTGCCTCGAGATGGCCTGGGCTACGCGGATAATGAGCTCACTGAAGCGGCGGAGAGTTGCGTCGTCTACCCGAAAAGCAGGCCCTCCGACGCTGATTCCACCGATTACCCTGCCGCTTTGGTCGAAGATCGCTGCCCCTACCCCTCGTGCGGCTACGTCATAATCGCCGTCGCTCACCGAATAGCCTTGTTCTCTTATACGGGCCAATTCCTGCCTTAACTTAGCGGCTTCCAATAGGGTGCGTTCGGTGTAGCGTGGGTAGTTGCTCAGGCGGCTCAATATACGCTCCCGATCAGCTTCGGGCAGATGGGCCAGGATGGCTTTGGGGACTGCCCCGGCGTGCAGGTGTACGGCCTGACCGAGCACTGAGGCTACCCGCACCCGCTGAGGGCTGTCCCGCCGATCAACGCAGACTGCAGAATCGCCTACCAGCACGAACAGGTTCACCGACTCCTTGGTTTCGGCAGCTAGCTGGTCCATAAAGGGGGCTGCTAGGTCCACCAGTGATACGGGTTGATTCTCTGCTGATGCGGCTCCCAACACCCCCAGTACCGGGGTGAGGGTGAAGCGCCCATCGGCATCCATACGCAGGAAGCCAGCCTCCTCGAGCGTCTTCAAGGAGCGGTAGACCTGGTTTTTTTCCAGCCCCATGCGCTGTGTGACCTCACTCAAGCTGAAGCGGTGGGGCGGCGCAGCGAACGCCAACAGCACCTGGAGGGTGCGGTAGGAAGAGTTCATCACGTACTGACTCTGAGGTTGGCTCGCCATGTAAAACCTTTTCACAATGTGAAACTACGTAGGTAGGTTACTCCGAGATGGCTGTTTTGTCAAGATCGGCAGGGCTTTGCTGAGAGCCGTGTCCAACCGCACAGCTGTTTGTTCTACCGTTTTATGCCGCACGTTGCGCGCTTTAGAAGAGAGAGGTTTTGCCTCCAGGGTTTGTCCCGGCCTCGAGCATCGTTCAGACGGCACGAGATCGGCTCAAGGAATCATCGCTCCGCGCTTCATGGTGAGTTCACCTCCCCTCGCCATACTGCCCCCGTGACCGAGAGGTCACGGAAAGCGAGGTACGCGTGAGACAGTTCGCACGGTCAGCCCTGGTGGCCTTGGCGATGGTGGGCGGCTCGTTCATGGCCTTCGCCGCTTCGGGGAACACCGCTGGGGCGAGTAAAGCCACCATGTCCATGAAGATTGCTCCCGTGCATATCAACACCGCCACCCTGGCCCAGCTCGAGACGCTGCCGGGCATTGGCCCTAAGCTGGCCCGGGAGATCCTCAAGCACCGCCCTTACAAGAACGCCCAGGAACTCCAGCGCAAGGTAAAGGGCATCGGTCCCGCCACCTGGAAGAAGATCGCGCCGTACGTGCTGTTCAACTGAGGGCGCGGGTGGCTGGATTTATGTCTTACGTCGTACGCTAGGCGCGGTGGATCATCGAAGAACAGGCCATCTTGTATAAGCATCCCTCAACCTTTAGCGAAAGGAACTGATCTACTCCACATGGAAGACGCTGGCAGTTACAACCCCAAGCCAAGTCCCCCTGGGGGTAGCGCTTTACCCTGAATGGCCGCTGGGCCAGCCTCCTTGGGGACCTAGTCGAATCCAAGGAGGTTTTTTCGTGCTCGACATCCTGCTTGCTGACCGTTTCTCCCCTTATACCCTAACCTCGCCCAAGAAACCGCGGTCTTTGGGGGTGCGCCCATGAGGCAGGTGTTCCCCTCCCCTGAGGCCCTGCGGCCCCGCGCGCCCTTCTCCCGCTGGGACCTGGTGGTGATCCCCGGGGTTTTGGCCCTGCTCGCGCTGTTCACCCTGGCCTTGCAAGGGGCCACCCAACCCTTTGGCCCCGCCTCGCCCAACCTCACGGTGAGCCTGGACCCGGCCCACCTGCCCTACTACGGGCTGCGTACCCTGCTAAGGATGCTGGCGGCGCTGCTGCTGTCGCTTGTGTTCACCGTCGTTTACGCCACCGTAGCCGCTAAGGTGCCGCGTACGGAGCGGGTGCTCATTCCCATCCTGGACTTTTTGCAGTCGCTACCCATCTTGGGCTTTCTCACCGCGACCACCTCGATCTTTTTGGGGTTGTTTCGGGGGAATCTGTTTGGCCTCGAGGCGGCCAGCATCTTTGCCATCTTCACCTCCCAGGTCTGGAACATGACCTTCAGCTTCTACGCTTCGCTGCGCACGGTGCCCAAAGAGCTGCAAGAGGCCGCCGCCATGCTCCGGCTCTCCCCCTGGCAGCGCTTCTGGAAGTTGGAGGTGCCTTTCGCCCTGCCGCACCTGGTCTGGAACGCCATGATGTCGGTCTCGGGGGGCTGGTTCTTCGTGGTGGCCTCCGAGGCCATCAACGTGGTGGGGCGCGACCAGGCGCAGTACCTGCCGGGGGTGGGATCGTACATCGCCCTGGCCATCCAACAGGCCAACACCCAGGCCATGCTCTACGCCGGGGTCACCCTGTTCCTGCTGGTGCTGCTCTACGACCAGCTATTTTTTCGCCCCATCGTGGCCTGGGCCGAGCGGTTCAAGTTCGAGCAATCCGAATCCAGCGATACGGCCCAGTCTTGGGTGCTGACCCTGCTCAAGCGCGCCCGCCTCTCCCAGCGCATCGCCCGGCTACCCCAGCCCCTATGGGAGTGGTTGTGGCGCAAAAGCGCCCGCAAGGGACGGCCGGGTGAAGCCCTCGAGCCCCCGCCCCGGCGGCAAGGCCAAGCCCGCCTGGCCGACCTCGGCTTCAACCTGGGGGTAGCCCTGGGCTCGTTGGGGTTGCTGGGGGTGCTGCTGGGGTACCTATTTGGCCCCGGCCTGGGCTTCCAGGGGGGGCGCCCGCTCCAACCCAACCCCAACCTCAACCTCGAGTTATCCCCCGAGATCGCCCAACGCTTTGCGGCCGTAGGGATCCGCCCCGGCGCCGACGGGACGGTTTGGCTTTCCCAGGTGTGTGCCGCCACCCAGGGGGGAAAGCAGCTCGATAGCCGCCTGAAGGCTTTGCTGCACGAGCCCGGAGTGCGGGCTCCAGCGGACCTGGCGGATTCTTGCCGACGTCCGCTGGCCCCGGCAGGCAAGGTCTCCTGGCCGGAGGTGCCCGAGGTGTTGAAATACGGCCTTTTCACCGCGCTACGGGTCACTTTCTTTGTGCTATTGGTCACGCTGGTCTGGCTGCCGGTGGGGGTGTACATCGGCCTGCGGCCCCGCCTCACCCAGTGGGCCCAGCCCCTGGCCCAGTTCGGCGCGGCCTTCCCGGCCAACCTGCTATTTCCCCTTTTTGTCGTGACCATCGCGCACCTCAGGCTCAACCCGGAGATCTGGGTCTCGCCGCTGATGGTGCTGGGCGGCCAGTGGTACATCCTCTTCAACGTGATCGCGGGTACCGTGGCCATCCCCAACGACCTCAAGGAAGCCGCCCGCATGTACGGCCTGCGGGGTTGGGGCCTCTGGCGGCGGCTCCTCCTCCCGGCGATCTTCCCTGCGTTCGTGACCGGAGGCATCACCGCCACCGGCGGGAGCTGGAACGCCAGCATCGTGGCCGAGGTGGTGCGCTGGGGCCAAACCACCCTGGTGGCCACCGGCCTGGGGGCCTATATCGCCCGCTGGAGCACCGGCGAGTTCAACCCCCACGTGGGGCTAGGGATGCTGGTGATGGGCCTGCTGGTGCTGGCCTACAACCGGCTCATCTGGCGGCGGCTGTACCAGCTGGCCGAGGAGCGTTACCGCCTGGACTGAATATTTGGAGGTCTACCCCATGGTGCAGACAACCCGCGATACCCTGCTCCAAGCCACCCACCTCACCAAGCGCTTCACCACCCCCGAGGGCAAACCCTTTACCGTCCTGGAGGGAGTCGAGCTCGAGCTGAAGGAGGGCGAGATCGTGGCCCTCCTGGGCCGCAGCGGCTCGGGGAAGAGCACCCTCTTGCGCTGCCTGAGCGGGCTTTTGCGGCCCTCCGAGGGCGAGGTGCGCTACCGCGGCCAGGCCGTGCGCGGCCCCATGCCGGGCATGGCCATGGTCTTCCAGAGCTTCGCCCTGTTTCCCTGGCTCACCGTGCAGCAAAACGTGGAGCTGGGCCTGGAGGCGATGGGCATTCCCGCCCCCGAGCGCCGCCGCCGGGCCCTGGAGGCCATCGACCTGATCGGGCTGGACGGTTTCGAGAAGGCATTCCCCAAAGAGCTTTCCGGGGGGATGCGCCAACGGGTGGGGTTTGCCCGGGCGCTGGTCACGGAGCCCGAAGTGCTCTTTATGGACGAACCCTTTAGCGCCTTGGATGTGCTCACCGCCGAGACTTTGCGCAGCGAGCTTTTGAAGCTGTGGGGAAGTGGGCGCATCCCCATTCAGAGCCTCCTGCTGGTGACCCACAACATCGAAGAGGCGGTGTTGCTGGCCGACCGCATCCTGGTGCTCTCGGCCAACCCCGGCCGCATCCGGGCCGAGGTGGCGGTGAGGCTCCCGCACCCGCGGGAGCGCGAGGACCCGGCGTTTCAGGAGCTGGTCGAGGAGGTCTACCGCATCCTGACCACCCGCCCCACCCCCGAGCGGGCCACCCCCGAACCCCTCACGCTGGGCCACCGCCTGCCCAAAGCCCCGGTGGGGGCCCTGACCGGGCTCTTGGAGCGGGTGGCCGAAGGCCCCGACTACGGCAAGGAGGACCTGCCCCGCCTGGCCGAGGAGATGCGCCTCGAGGTGGACGACCTCTTCCCCCTGCTGGACGCCGCCGAACTCCTGGGCCTGGCGGTCTTGCAGGAAGGCGACGTCCGCCTGACCCCGGAGGGTCAGCGCTTCGCGCAGGCCGATCTGGAGGAGCGCAAGAAGATCTTTGCCGAGCGTCTTCTGCTCCAGGTGCCCCTGGTGGGGCACATTCACCGGGTGTTGCAGACACGCCCCACCGGGCAGGCTCCCGAGGAGCGCTTCTTGAGGGAACTGGAGGATTACATGTCCACCGAGGACGCCGAGGCAGTGCTGGCCACGGCCATCGACTGGGGGCGCTACGCGGAGCTTTTTGAGTACGACTACAACCGGGGGGTGTTGCTGCGGGAGGCTGCAATCGGTCGCCACCTCTGAGGTTCTTACGGGAGCTAACCCTCTCGCCGGGCTTAGCGCGATCTGCTCTCGGAGCCTTTGGCGAAGGCCCGCTGCGCGGCCGCCTAGCTTGGGGCTTTGTCGGGTAGTACGAAAAGAGCGATCCCCTTCGCCAAAGGTCGGCAAACTCCAAGGGGCCTGCTGCGCAAAGCCGCCTTATCAGTCATGAACCCTGCACCACCCCGATGGGGAAAGGGGCTTGGGCTGCCAGGCTGGCCGTGCCCCAGCGATGCGGGAGAAGCGGGTGGAGAGGTCGATGGACGAGCAGGGCTTGAGCTCCTGGTGTACAGCGGTGGGCGGCTCGAGCCCGGCCCCGCGGGCGATCTATACGTGCGGGTCTGCGGATCGGCGTGTTGGCTTGGGGCCCGAAGCGCGGTGTGGCGCGCCTGCCGATGGCGAGCTTTTGGATTTGTGACGGTACTAGACGGGATTGGTCGTGAGCTGGGTATAGATCGCCTTAACCTCATCCCCTAGGGCTCGAGCCACCGGGCGCTTAAGCGCTCCTTCCCGATGGATCAAGTAAACCGTGCGGCCCATCCTGGGCTGTAGTGGGCGAAGGTGGCTCCGCTTGGACTGTGGCAGGGTCCACAAGGCCACCTCGGGCAGCAGGGTTATCCCCCCCATCTCCTCGACCAGGTGCATCAGGGTTTCTAGGTCCCCACTCTGAAACTCCACCTGGCGCCGGGTTACCCCGGGACGGCAGAGCGAGAGCACTTGCTGGCGGAAACAGTGTCCCTCTGCGAGAATCCAGGTGTCCTCCAGGGGAATTTCTAAAGGGTGCAAGGTGGGGCTGGAGTAGAGCGGGTGGTTGCAGGAGACATAGGCTATGAATGGCTCCTCGAACAGGGGAGCGCCCTCGAGACCAGGCAGTTTCTCTGCGGTGCCGATCAAGCCAGCGTCGAGCCGGCCCTCCAGCAAGTCCCGCAGGATGTCGGGGGTGAGTTCTTCCCGCACCGAAAGCTCCAGCTGGGGCCACTGCTGGATGATTCGCGGTAACAAGCGAGGCAGGAGGTAGGGAGCCAACGTTGGAATGACCCCTACCCGAAAAGGGCCCTGAAACAGTTGGGCTTCTCCGTTGACCCCAAGCTTGATTTTTTCCACCTCCTCCAGGACCCGCCGGGCTTGTGCCACTACCGCGCGCCCCGCCTCAGTAGGTTCTAGGGGCCGCTTGTTGCGATCAAAAAGGCGTGTTTTGAGTTCCTCCTCGAGCCTGCGAATTTGCACACTCAACGCCGGCTGGGTCAAAAACAGCCTCTCCGCCGCTTGCGTAAAATTGCCCTCCTCAGCCAGTACGACCAGGTAACGCAGCTGCTCCAAGGTCATAAATTTATTTTATTATAATGCGCCCACAATCTATTGGATTTATGCGCGTTCGCCCGCTAGGGTGAGAGCTGTCCGGCTAAGCCGGACAGGAGGTGCAGGATGTTTTTGAGGATAGACCGTCTGCAAATCGAGCTACCCATGCCCAAAGATCAAGACCCCAACGCTGCTGCCGCCGTACAGGCCCTTCTGGGAGGGCGCTTTGGGGAGATGTCTACCTTGATGAACTACATGTACCAGTCCTTCAACTTCCGGGGGAAGACGGCCCTCAAACCCTACTACGACCTCATCGCTAACATCGCCACCGAGGAACTCGGGCACATCGAACTGGTTTCAGCCACGGTGAACAGCCTGCTGGCCAAGAACCCCGGCCAGGCTCAAGAGAACCCCGTAGACCCGGCCGGCGCGCCCCTGGGCTTTGCTAAAGATGCCCGCAATGCCGCCCACTTCATAGCTGGTGGGGCCAATACCCTGGTGATGGGGGCGATGGGTGAACCTTGGAATGGAGAGTACGTCTTCACCAGCGGGAACCTGATCCTGGACCTGCTGCACAACTTTTTCTTGGAGGTGGCCGCCCGCACCCATAAGCTTCGGGTCTACGAAATGACCCAAAACCCGGTAGCCCGCGAGATGATCGGCTATCTGCTGGTGCGCGGCGGGGTGCATGCGGCCGCTTACGGCAAGGCCCTAGAAAGCCTCACCGGGGTGGAGATGACCAAGCTGCTCCCTATTCCCCGCATCGATAACAGCAAGATCCCCGAAGCCAAGAAATATATGGACTTGGGCTTCCACCGCAACCTCTACCGCTTCAGCCCCTCCGATTACCAGGACTTGGGCCTTATTTGGAACGGGGCTTCGCCAGAGGACGGAAGCCCCGTGGTGGTGGTGGATGGGCCTCCTCAGGGCGGCTCAGTCTTCGACGCCGGCCATGACTCGGCGGAGTTCGCTCCGGAGTTTCAGGTGGAAGATCTCTTCGAGATCGCCAAGAAACTCTACGAGAAGGCTAAATAATCCACCCTCGCTCCGCTCGGCGAAACTACGCCACGCCAGGTGGACCCAAGGCCGCCCGCGCCCCGGCTGGCCCCTGGGGCGCGCACCCCCGCTGCTTCATCCCTACTTCAGCAGGGAGGCTTAGCCTTCTGGGTATGCCCAAGGCTCGCTTCAGCGACCGCCACAGGGCTCGCTTCAGCGACCGCCACGTGGCCCGGTTTTGGATCCTGGGAGTCTTGTTAGGCATCGCCGCAGCTCAGGCCACACCCCCCCTTCTTCCCGACGCCGCCAAGACCCCAGGAGACGTACTCACCACCGACGCCTCCCTGGTTTGCCAGAAAGGGTACAGCGCATCGGTAAGGAATGTCCCTCCTGCGCTAAAGCAGCAGGTCTTTGCCCTGTACGGCCTCACCAAGGCACCGGGCCAGGACTGGGAGGTCGACCATCTGATCTCCCTCGAGCTTGGCGGCTCCAACTCAGTGAGAAATCTCTGGCCTCAAGCGGGGTTCATCACCCCCTGGAACTACCACGTCAAAGATCGACTGGAAAACGCCCTGCACTACCTGGTGTGCCGCGGGGAACTGCCCCTCTCGGTGGCCCAGCACGCCATCGCTAAAAACTGGATCGAAGCCTTTAAGGCCGTCTGCGGTGACGCTGCCGAGGGCTGTGCGGCCTTCCGCTTCGGCGCACGCTATCCAGAAGCGTTCCATCTAACTCCGGAAGCCAAGCAAAGGCTCTTTGCCCTGGGCCAAGATGCCCCACCGCCCCCCGCGTATACCCCGCAAAGCGCCCGCCCAAACCCGGACGGCTCCTGCCCGGCGGAAGCGCCCATCAAAGGCTCCAAGGCCCGCGTCTACCACCCCCCAAGCGACCCCTATTACGCCGCTACCCGCGCGGTAGCCTGCTTCCCGAGCGAAGAGGCGGCGCGCAGTGCTGGGTACCGCCCGAGCCGCGGGAGGTGAGGCGTATTTTCGCCGAGCGTAGCGAGGCGCTTGTTTCGGCGCAAGCCGTGGGGTGGCTATGAAAATACGCATCGCAGGAACAGAGGTGGAGTACAGCGCTTTCGGCGAGGGCCTCGAGGCCCTTTCGGATCCCCCCACACCCCAAGAAGAGACCGCTCTGGCAGCTCTTTTCGCGGCGATCACCGCCCAGGGGCTCACCCCGCAGAGGGTGGAGAGCTACCGCAGCCTGGGGATGGGCCAGAAGGGCCGCTTTTTGCTGCGCTCCACCGACCCGGCCGGCCACCCCAAGGAGCACTACGGGCGCCTGGTGAAGGGAAAGGCCCTCCTGGAGGGCTAACTTGCCGTACACCCTACCGCCTGCAAATGCTCAGTTGGGAAAGCAAACGGTGGTGTCGGTCAGCACCCGGTCGGCCTGTAAGAGTCCGTAGCCGGTCTGGGCATCGTAGGCGCCGCCATTGCTGGCCGTTTGGGTGAGGCAGCGCCGGGTCTGATCGGGGGTGGGTCCCTGGCCGTAGCGGGCGGCGAACTTGGCCACATATAAAGCCGCCACCCCGCTCACCTGAGGGGCGGCAAAGGACGTACCGGCCCAGGCGGCGTAGTTGCCCAGGCTTTGGTAGTAGGGGTAATTTTGACCGATGGCCAGCGAGTAGAGGAGTTGCTGGGGGCTCTTGTTCCCCGCCGCGGCGAGCACCAGGTACTTGGGCTGGGAGGAGTAGTTGGAGAAGTCGGCGCGCCCCCCATCCAGCCGGGCCGCACCCGCCGCTAATACGCCCGGGTAGGCCGCCGGGTAGTCGAGGCCATCCGCGCCGTCGTTTCCCGAAGCCGCTACCGGCAGGGCCCCCTTGGATAGGGCGTAGTCTAGGGCTTGCTGGACGGCCGGGTCCAGCGGTGTGGGGCTGCCCAGGCTCAGGTTGATGACCGCGGCCTTCTGGTCGGCGGCGTAGCGGATGGCGTTGGCCAGCACATCGGAGGAAACGCTATAGCTAGTGCCCACCCAGTAGAAGACCTTGATCGGGAGTACCCTCGCGTAGTTGAGGCCCACTCCGGGTATCCCCCGCCCGTTGTTCGCCGCCGCCGCGACCAGGCCCGCCACCCCCTCACCGTGGTCGGCCTCCCCTTGCAGATAGCTGCTGCCCTGGGGAGGTGGGGCGGGGCTCAGGTCATCTGGGCCCAACCCGTCCGGGGTCAGGTTTTTCCCGGCGAGGAGGTTGGCCTGTAGGTCGGGGTGAGCCGGGTTGAAGGCCGTGTCCAGCACCGCCACTACCGGTGTGCAGCGCGGCGTGCCCACGCTGTCCCAGGCGGACTCCAGGTGAATTTCTTGGTAAAACGGCCGCAGGCGGTACGGATCCGCGAGGCTGGCCGGGTAGAGCGGATCGTTGGGCTGGTAAAGGGGGAAGTAGAGGTAGTTAGGCTGCACCCAGCGGGCACCCGCCGTTCGCAAGGCCTCCGCCTTGGCCCACTCCTGGCCCACCGGCACGCGCAGGCGAAGGAAGCCTTCCGCCAGGCGATCCTGGAGCTGGATTCCCCCCACCCGGGCGGCGAGGGTCTGGGGGGCGATGCCTCCGGATAGGGCCAGGAGTTCGCCCGGCACATGGGGGGCGAGAAAGTCCCCCAGGCCCTGGGGAAGCGCGAGCGGGCGGGCCTGGGTCGAGGGGCTGGGCACGCAGGGGGCGAAGCCTGAGGGGGTGGGCGCAGGAGCCACCGAGCTGCAAGCGGAGAGCGCCAACCCCAGCAGGAGCGCCCACCCCCCAACGAGCAGGTGGGCCAGGGTTGGCGACCGCGAACCCTTGGCTTGCCGGTGCAACGGCTGCATGACGCTCTAGGGTTTGGCCTTGTCTTGCTCGGTGGCTGCGGGTTTGGGCGGTTCCGGCGCCGCGGGTTTGTCCTCGTCTAAGAGCCCCTCAGCGCCCTTCTTGAACTCCCGAATGCTCTGACCCAGCCCCCGGGCGAGCCCAGGGAGCTGCTTGGGCCCGAGCAGCAGCAGGGCGATCAAAAGGACCACTACCAGATCTTGACCGGCCAGCATAGTATCCCCCTCGTAACAGGATCAGCCTGCGTTTGGCGTACGACGTAGGTACGGGAAATCGAGTTACCCATGCACCAAGTTTCCATCTGGCCGTGAAATGTAGATGAAAGAGGCGGGGGGTTTGTCCCTAGCGCCGAAGGAGAAGGTGCAGCGCCACGCCGATGAGCAGCAGGGCCAGCCCCACCCGGAGGGCCCCTTCGGGGAGCTGCCAGGCCAGCCTGGCTCCGAAAAAGGTTCCTAGAAGGAGCCCCAGGGCTACCAAAGCGGCTACCGGCCAGCGTACCGCCCCTTCCCGGGCATAGGCCAGCACCCCCAGGATTCCCACCGGCAAGAGGAGGGCAGCCAGCGAGGTCCCGGTGGCCGTGCGCTGGTCCAGGCCCAAGAGGAGGATGAGGGCGGGTACCACAATGACCCCGCCCCCGATTCCGAAGAGCCCCGAGAGCAATCCGGCGGAGAGGCCGATCAGAGCGGAGAGGAGGAGATGCACCTTATTTCAAGCCCAGCGCCTTGCGGGCCTCGAGGACCTGGGCCGCGGTCAGCTTCTGGGCCCGCCCCGCCCCCACCTCCTCAGGGGTAAAGGGCTTCTGCCCCTCGGGGAACTTGTTGCCCCAGGCGGTGCTGATGTAGTTCAGGATGGCCGCGATCTCGCCGTCCTTGAGCTGGCTCCAGGCGGGCATGGCCCCGCCGGCGTATTTGCTCCCTTTGACCTCAATGGGGCCCTGAAGGCCATACAGCATCACGCGAACGAGGTACTCCCGGCCCCCTTTGGCCTCCAGGATCTGGGGCACATGGCCCGCCAGGGGAGGGAAGACGCCGGGGATGCCCTGGCCAGTGGCCTGGTGGCACCCTGAGCAAGCGCTGTACAGTTTCGCTCCATCAAATTCTTGGGCAGCGGCCAGGCCACCCAGCAGCAGAAAGGAGAGGAGGAACGGTTTCATCTTCATTTGCGGGTCTCCGGGGTGTAGTGGGCTTGGAGATAGGCGGTGATGGCCTTGGCGGTGTCCTCGGGGATCTGAGCCCCGTAGGTGTTGATCATCTTGGTGACCTCGGCTTGCCACGTGGCCGCGGGCAGCGGGGGCTGCATGGTGATGTAGGTGGTGCTGTGGCAGACCTGGCAATAGCCCTGCACCAGCTCCTTTCCGGGGCCATCGGCCAGCTCCGGGGTGTAGAGGGGGTAGGCCCCCACGCGGTACACCGAGCCCTCGCCCGCGGGGGCGGGGAGGGGCTGGATGATCTGGCCCAGGGAGCCTGGGGTGTAGCTGCCGGCCTCCACCAGGCCCATGTTCTCCTCGCTTTGGGCCAGGGCCAAAAGGCCGAAAAGGGCTAAAGCGAAATACGCTTTGCGCATGGAAGCCTCCTAACCGATCACCACGACCTCTTGGCGCTCGATCTTGTTCCAGAGATATCCCCCGGGGTTCCAGATGGCTTGGTCGGGTTGCACGTTGCCCTTCTCGTCGGTGGCCCGCACCGCCAGGGTGTAGCGCCCCGGGGCCTTGGGGGTCCAGGAGTAGGTGAAGGTGCGGAAGGCGTAGGGGCCCAGATACTCTCCCAAGGCGGCCACGCCCCAGCTTTGCCCGCCGTCGGCGGAGACCTCTACCCGCACCACCCGGCCGCTCCCGCTAAAGGCCACCCCGCGCACTGCCACCGGCATCCCCTTGACCAGCGGGGCGGAGCCGTCCGGATCCACGATGAACGAGCGCACCGGCATTTGGAAGTGGCCGATGGGCACGGTCTTGACCTTGCCCGCGGCGGCATCTTCGGGGGTGGTGGAGCCGTTGGGGGTATCGGGGACGCGGTAGGCGGAGGCCATCCAGAAGTTCTTGTCCTCCTCGGTGAGGGCCCGGATCCAGGTGACGTGCTTGAGCCAGTAGGTGGCGAACTTGCCGGGGACCACCAGCCGCAAGGGAAAGCCGTTGAGCATGGGCAGCGGCTCGTCGTTCATGGCGTAGGCCAGAAGGCACTCCTCCAGCACCGGGTCGTTCAGGTCGAGGGACTTTATGAAGCGGCTCGAGCCCTTGCCCTCCGGGCCGTGCCCCCGGTCCAACCCCTCAAACTGGATCTGCAGCGTGCCCGGCTTGGGCTTGGCCATCTCCAGGAGGGTTTTCAGGGGAATCCCGGTCCACTTGGCGCACCCCATGGCCCCGTTGCCCCACTGGCCGCCGGGAACCCTGGGCTGGAAGCGGCTGCGGGAGTTGCCCGAGCACTGGTTCACCGCCACGATGCTCCTGGACTCCAGCTTGAGCAGGTCATCGAAGCCGAGGCTCTGCGGGCGCTCGAAGTTCCCTTCCAGGTTGAGCCGCCACTTGGCCAGGTCGATGGCGTTGGGGAGAATGTCCAGGTGGTAGCGCACGTAGAAGGCCGGGTTGGGGGTAAGGGCGGTGAGGAAATACGCCCGGGGGGTCTCGAGCTGCACGCCCCGGTCGGTCAGGCGCAGCAGGGGAAGCTTCTGCGGATAGACCACGTAGGGGTTGACCCCGTTCCAGTAGGGATTGGGCCCCGGACCTGTGAAGGAGGGCAGGGCCTCTTCAGCCTGGGGCGCGGTCTGCGCCCGCACCAGGCCGCTGGCCAGGGCACCCAAACCTGCGGCGAGCAGGCTGCGCCGTTTCAGGGAGCGCATGGAAAGGGTTTGCAACGGATCCACGACCACCTCCTCGACGTGCACTGTGTTCCTGTTCTACTTCAGGCAAGCGGATGGAGGAAGCGCACGGATAGCTATACCCCCCATAAGTAATCCTTATGACCCCACCTGGAGGCTAAGTGGTCTAGTAACAAGATTTGCCTACTGGGCGGTACCCCGCAGCTCGCGCTTGGCGTACGACGTATGACGTGGGACTCGAGTGCAGCCCAATACCCCAAAAATCAAACTGCCAGAGCACTAAGGGTTTAGGGGTAGCACCAAAGCACCCTTCGCCGCTGGCCGGGAAAACCATCGACTGCCCTGAAGCGGTGCCACGGGCGCGCTCGAGTTCGCCGGCAAGTGCGCCCCCTACTTACTTTCCCGCGCCTTTGGATGCCTCCACAAAGGCCCGGGCGGCGCGGGAAAGGAGGGCCTCGGGGGGGCGGAGGAGGGTGAACGGCCGTTCCAGACCGGGCAGATCCACCTCGGCCACCCCCAGCAGGCCCGCTTGCACTTCCGCCTCCACCACGTACCCTGAGAGGAAGGCCACCCCCAGGCCCAGCCGTACGGCTTGTTTTACCGCTTCGCTGCCCGGAAGCTCGAGCGCCGTTTTGAGCTCCAGCCCCCGTAGGGCCCGCTCGGCCACCTGGCGGGTTCCGCTGCCCTCCTCGCGCCAGACCACTTCCAAGCCGGCGAGCTCCCGCGGCCCCACCCGGCGTCCGGCCAGCGGATGGCCGGGTGGGGTGACCAAGAAGAGGCGGTCCTGGGCCAGCACCTCGGCCTCAAAGCCGGCGGGAAGCCGGGGCAGGTGCCCCTCCACCAGGCCGAGTTCGACCTCCCCCGCCTGCAACAGGCTCAGCACCTCCTGGCTGTTCCCCACCCTGAGCGCCACCTCCAGACCGGGGTGGACCTGGCGGAGGCGGGCCAGGGTTTTGGGCACGCAGTAGTGGGCGATGGTGGTGCTGGCGGCCAGCCGTAGCCGCCCGGTTTTTAGGCCCTCGAGGGCCTGCACGGCCTCCACCGCTCCCTCTAGGGCCCGTTTTAGGGCCAGGGCGTGGGGCAGCAGGGCCTCCCCCGCGGCGGTGAGCCGCACCCCTTGGGGGTGCCGGGTGAACAGTGGCTCCCCTACCCGTTCGGCCAGCTTGGCCATCTGGCTCGAGATGGCGGGCTGGGTGCGGTGAAGCTGGCGGGCGGCTCGGCTCAGGCTGCCCTGCTGGGCCACCACGGTGAAGGTGAGCAGGCTCTCGGGATCCAAGCGCATATAAACTTTATTTTGATAGATTATAAAAGACAAAAATTTGACTTATATTACTTTTCTCCCTAGCGTGGACTCCATGACGCGACCTGCCGCACTCAAGTTCTTTCCCGGTTTGACGCTGGTCCTTCCCCCGGTGATCCTGGCCTTCACCCTGGCCAATCTGCCCGGCCTCAAGGCGGTAGGCCCGTTGGGCTTGGCCTTGCTGGTGAGCCTCACGCTCCGCCTGGCGTACACCCCTCCCGCGGCGGTGCGGCCGGGCCTGGAGTTTGCCGCCAAGAGCCTGCTGCGGCTGGGGGTGGTGCTGCTGGGGGTGCGCCTCAACCTGGGCCTGCTCTTCCAGGCGGGGCCTTTGATCTTGCTGCTGGACCTCGGGGTGATCGCCCTGGCCCTGCTGCTGGTCAACGCGGTGGGTAAGGCCATGGGGATGCCCCGTGGCCTCCGCCTCTCCCTGGCCTTGGGCACCGGGATCTGCGGGGCTTCGGCTATCGCGGCCGGGGCCTCGGTGGTGCGGGCCAAGGAGGAGCACGTCTCGCTGGCTGTCGCGGTGGTGAGCCTGATGGGCACCCTGGGGGCGCTCGGCCTGACCTTGGTTGCCCCCTGGTTTCACTCCCAGGCAGCCTTGGGGCTGCTGGCCGGGGCCACCCTGCACGAGGTGGCCCAGGTGCTGGCGGTAGGGGCAGCCCTAGGGCCCAGCGCCCTGGATCTGGCCACCCTGGCCAAGCTCACCCGGGTGGCCCTCCTGGCCCCTACGCTCCTCCTGCTGGGGGTGATCCTGGCCCGGCGGGAGCCCTCGGGGGTGGTTCAGCGGGGCCACCGGCCCCCCCTTCTGCCCCCCTTCCTCCTGGGGTTCCTCGCCCTGGGGGGCGTGGCCAGCCTGGGGCTGATCCCTCCGGAATTGAAGAGCGGCCTCCAGACCGCAAGCCAGGTGCTCACCGCCTTTTCCATGGCGGCCATCGGCCTGGGGGTGGATCTGAAGAGCCTTAGGGGCCACGGCCTCCCGGCGGCCTGGGTGGGCCTGGTGGGGTTTGCCTTCTTGCTCTTGGCGGCTGGCCTGGCCCTGCGGCTGGGCCACCCCTAGATATGCTGGCCTCACGACTTCATAGCAAAGGACGCCTCCTGTAGGGGTAACCACAAAAATGCAATGCCCTCGGGGCTTCTTATGGCGGGCATGGGTTTGGCGAAGGTTGGCCTCAGGTCGTCGCATCCCCCGCACTGCCCAGCTCAAGGTCTTCCTGAACCGGACAGTTTTCCCAATCGGCGCGGAGAGGCTTGCCGCGCGCTCCGGTAAAATAGCCACATGTTCGGGGGCCGCCCATGATCTCGCCCCAGTTCGACCCGCTGACCGGGGCGCTGAGCCGAGCTGAGCTCTTCCCCACCCTCGAGGCCACCCTCAGCGCGGCGGAGCTCACCGGCGACGAGACCGCCCTGCTGATTCTGGACCTCGACCACTTCAAGAGCATCAACGACACCTTCGGCCACGCCCGCGGCGACGCCGTCCTGCGGGAGCTGGTCGAGCGCATCCAGGGCGCGATCCGGGCGGGCGACCGGCTGTTTCGCTACGGCGGCGACGAGTTCGTGTTGCTGCTGCCGGGCACCGACCACGCCCAGGCCGTCCTGCTGGCCGAGCGGCTGATGGAGGTGGTCCAGTCGCGGCCCTTCGCGGGCGACCCGCCCCTGTCGCTGACCCTGAGCGTGGGGCTGGCCACCAGCCGGGCCGGTGCCGATACCCCCCAAGCGCTCTTCGAACGGGCCGACCAGTACCTGCTCGCCGCCAAGCGGCAGGGGCGTGCCCGGCTGGCGGAGGCGGGGGGCGAGGGCGAGCCCCAGCAGACGCGCTGGCTCGAGCGCGAAGCCGCCCAGCTTGGCTTGCAGCACTTCCTGCGCGCCTTGCCCAAACATCAGCGGGGGCTGCTGCGGTCGGTGGGACCCGGCGGGGCGGGACACACCCGCTTCCTCGAGGAAGCCCAACGTCACGCCCGGCTGCTGGGTTACCGTACCTTCTGGCTCACGGGCCGCCGGGCCTACGCCACCCACCCCTATGGGGCGCTGCTCGACGGGGTGGGCCTCGGGCTCACCGAGGCCGTAATCCGGCAGGGCAGCCCCGCCCTAAAGGCGCTGGAGGGGCCGGTGCTGTGGCTGGTGGACCGGCCAGGGGAACTCGACGTGGCCAGCCGCAAGGTGATCGCCGAGTTGCTGAGCGACCCGCAGGGGCCGGTGATGGGTCTGGTTGTCGGGGGAGATGGCGCCGAGTGGCCCGTGCCCGCGCTGGTAGAGGAGGTCGAGCTGCGGGCCCTCTCGCTTGAATCGGCCCGCGTCCTGCTGCGCAGCCGCCTGCGCTGGGAGGCCCCCGAGGACTTCGTGGGGTGGCTGTGGCGGGAAACGGGGGGCTGGCCCCGGCCCCTGCTGGAGTGGCTGGAGCAGGCCGAACGCAGCGGGGTTCTGCGCCCGGGCGGCAAAGGGTACACCCTAAGCCCTGACTACGCCCAGAGGCTGAGGGAGGCCGAAGCCCCGCCCCCGCCCACGCCGGGCCTCCCCGTCCCCAAGCACAGCCTCATCGGGCGCGACCGCGAGTTGCTGGAGCTCAAGCGGCTCTTGCGCGAGCGCCGCCTGGTGACGCTGGTAGCCCAGGGGGGCATGGGCAAGACCCACCTGGCCATGCAGGCCGCCCTCGAGGTGGCCCACCTCTACCGCGACGGGGCCCACTTCGTCTCCCTGGCCGGCCTGGACCAGGCCGAGGCGCTGCCCAACCGCCTCATCCAGGAATTCGGGCTCAAAACCTCCGGCGATCCCCAGGAAAGCTTGGTGCAGCACTTCGCGGGCCGCCAGGTGCTGTGGGTGCTGGACAACTTCGAGCAGCTGCTCGAGGCCAGCGAGTTCCTGCGCGCCCTGCTACAGGCCCTGCCCGGCCTCACCCTGCTCTTGACCTCGCGCGAACGGCTGGGCCTGCCGGAGGAGTGGGTGCTGCCCTTGGAGGGGCTGGCCCTGGAGGGGAGCGACTCGGCGGCCATGCGGCTGCTGCTGCAGGCCGTCCAGCGGGTCAACCCCGGCCTGCGCCTGAGCCAGGCCGAGCTCGAGGCCGCCCGCCGCATCTGCCGGGTGGTGGAGGGCCTGCCGCTGGGGCTGGAGCTGGCCGCGGCCTGGGCCAAGGTGCTGAGCCTAGGGGAGATCGCCCAGGAGATCGAGAAAAACTTGGGCTTCCTGACCGCCCCAGGGGGCGACGAAACCCGTCCCGAGCGCCACCACTCCCTGCGGGCGGTGTTCGAGTCGTCGTGGAAGTTGCTGCACCCCGAGGAGCAGCAGATCCTGGCGCGGCTTTCGGTTTTCCGGGGCGGCTTCGACCGCGAGGGGGCGGCCCGGGTGGCCGGGGCTTCGGTCTCGGGCCTGCTGGGGCTGGTCAACCTCTCGCTCGTGCAGCGCGACCCCCACCACGACGGACGCTACCTGATGCACGAGCTGCTGCGGCAGTTCGCCCAGGAGAAGCTCTCGCCCGAGGCCCTCGAGCCCAGCCTGGCCGCCCACGCCGAGTACTTCTGGGGCCTGGCAGAGCGGGCCGAAGCCGCCCTACAGGGCCCCGAGCAAAGCCGCTGGGTGCGGCGCATCGAGCTCGAGTTCGACAACCTGCGGCTGGCCTTCTCCACCCTGCAGCGCCTGGGCCGGGCCGCCCAGGGCCAGCAGATGGCCACCTGGCTCAGCCATTGCTACGCCTGGCACGGCTTCTACCGCGAAATCGCCCACTGGCACCAGGTGTTTTTGGAGATGCCCCATCCGGTGCCCCCGGCGGTGCAGGCCAAAACCCAGCAGTCGCTGGCCCTGCAGCTCAAGAACCTGGGGCTCTGGGAGCAGAGCATGGCTTTGGTGGAGCAGAGCCTCCGGGCCAGCCGCGCCTTGGGCGACCCCGGGCTCTTAGCCGAGGCCCTGCACCTGAAGGGGTTGCTGCTGCGCGAGGCGGGCGAGTTCGCGCAGGCCCTGGCGGCGTTCGAGGAGTCGCTAGCCCTCAAACGGGAAATTGGCGATCGCTATGGCGAGGCCACCACCCTCAACGACCTCGGCATCGTCTACGGGTTGCAGGGAGAGGACCGCACGGCCAGCACCTACTTCCTGCACAGCCTCGAGCTCAAGCGGCAGGTCGGCGATGAGAAGGGCGTGGCCTACGCCCTGGGAAACCTGGCGCTGGTCAGCGAAGACCCCGAAGAGGCCCTGCGCTGGCTGTACGAGAGCCTGGAGATCAAACGGCGGCTCAAGGACCAGCAGGGCATCGCCAACGCCTACGCCAACATCGCGGCCCGCCTGCTGGAGGCTGGGCGCCCCCTCGAGGCCTGGCCGCTTTTGCTGGAGAGCCTGTCCCTCTTCCGCCAGATGGGACAGGTGGCCTCGCTGGCCCTGGTGCTCGTGAGCTGCACCCAGGCCCTGCTGGCCCTGCACCGGCCGGCCCAGGCCCTGCAGATCGCGGCCTCGGTGCGGCGCTGGGACCAGGAACATCCCACCAAGTTACCCCCGGGCACCCGGCGAAACCTCGAGGAGCAGCTCCAAAAGGCCAAAGAGGCCCTGGGGGCCGGGGCTGAACCCCCTCCGCTGGGCCTCGAAGAGGCCTGCCGGGTCGCGCTCGAGGCCCAGCCTCTCTGACCAGCCCCGCGCTTATCCCATCCGCCGGGCGAGGTAGACGAAGAAGGGCGCCCCCAGCGCCACCACCAGGATGCCCACCGGGGTCTCGAGGGGGCGGTCGATGAGCCTCGCGGCCACGTCGGCCAAGGAGAGCAGGCTGGCCCCCAGCAGGGCCGAGAGGGGGATCACCCGCCGGTAGTCGGGGCCCACCAGCCAGCGGGCCAGATGGGGCACTACCAGGCCCAAAAACCCGATAGGCCCGGCCACGCTCACCGCCGCCCCGGCCAGGAGCACCGCCACCCCGGTAGCGGCCAGGCGTACCCAGCCCACCCGGGCCCCCAGGCTCTTGGCCACCTCCTCGCCTAGGGAGAGCAGGTTGACCTGCTGCGATAGGGCCAGGGCCAGCAGCAGCGCCGGGAGGGTCCAGGGCAGGATGGTCCAGAGGTGCTCCCAGCCGCGCCCGGCCAGGCTGCCCGAGAGGTTGATGAAAGCCCCCCGGGCGCGCTCCTCGAACATGATCAGGAGAAAGCTGGCCGCCGCCCCCAGCATGGCCCCCACCGCGATGCCCGCCAGGGCCAGCCGTACCGGGGTCAGGCCCACCGCCGCGGTGATGCTGTAGACCAGCACCGCCGCCCCCACCCCGCCCAAGGCGGCCAGCAGCACCGTGGCCCAGGCCGGCAGGCCGGGGAAGAAGACCACCCCCAGCAACAGGGCCAGCGCGGCCCCTGCGTTCACCCCCAGGATGCCCGGCTCGGTGAGGGGGTTGCGGGTGACGCCTTGCATCATGGCCCCCGAGACCCCCAGCGCGGCCCCCACCAGCAAGGCCACCAAGGCCCGGGGCAGGCGCAGGGTGTGCACGATGAGGCTCGAGTTGGAGTCATCAGGCCAGAGGAGCAGCCGCCATACCTCGCCCAAGGGGATGTCCACCGCCCCTACCGAGATGGCCAGCAGGAAGGAGAAGGCCGAGAGCCCCGCTGCCAGCACAAACACCAGCGGCAGGGCTTGGACGTGGCGGCGGGAGAGCACCATGCTCAAGGCTTGAAGGCGTAGCGGGAAGCGGGGGGCTGATCGGCCAGAAGGCCGCTGTCGATCAGCTCGGCCAGGATGAGGCGGGTGGCCAGCGGGCCCCGGGTCCAGTTGTCGCGGTCGAACTCGTACACCCGGCCCCGCTTCACCGCCTCGAGCCTCTGCCACAGCGGGTTCTTGGCCCAGCTCCGCACGATGGGGGTTTCATCCGGGGCGGTGAAGAGCACCAGGGTGGCGGGGTTCAGCGCCAGCAACCCCTCCAGGCTCAGCTCGTACTGGCTCTGGTTGTTCTGCGGCTTGGCCAGGCTCTTGCGCCCCAGCCGTTCCAGCAGCGAGCCGATGAAACTCTCGTTGGAGTGCACGGTGAAGCTGTTGGGGGTGGCCACCCCCAGCAAAACCGGGGGGGCTTTGGGGTTGGCGAAGGCCCGGGCCTTTTGCAACAGCCGCTCCTGGTCCTCGAGGATCTGCCGGGCCTGGGCCTCTTTGTCCACCAGACGCCCGATCAGCAGAACTTGCTGGTTCAGGTCCTCGAAGCTGCCCCGCCGCGATTGGAAGGCCACCACCGGGGCGATGCGCCCGAGCTGGGGGATCAGGTCCTTGTGTACGAAGGCGTCGGCCAGGATCACCTCGGGCTTTGCAGCCAGGATGGCCTCGAGGCTGGGCTGGGCCCGCGAGCCGATGGAGGGTACCCCCGCCGCCCGCGGGCGCAGGTAGGGCGGTACCCCGCGGTCGCCGCCCTGGGTGCCGGTGGCGGCCCCCGCCGGGTTCACCCCCAGGGCCAGCAGGGTATCTAGGAAGCTGTACTCCAGCACCACCACCCGCTTTGCGGGAGCGTTCAGGGTGAGGGTGCCTAGCTCGTGCTGGATTTGAACCTGGGCCAGCGCCAGGCCCAGGAGCGCCAACAAGCCTGTCAGGGTTCGTTTCATGGTTTTTCCTCTGCCAGTTCAAGGGGCTCCCTACGCGCCAGGGCGTAGGGGATGCAGTGCGGGGTGCCGGTCTCGGGGTCGCGCAGGAAGTGAGCCTTGAGGCCGAACACCTCGCGCAGGATGCGCTCGTTGAGCACCGCCTCGGGGGCTCCCTCCGCCACCACCCGGCCGGCGTTCACCGCCACCAGGTGGTGGGCGTAGCGCGCCGCCTGGTTGAGGTCGTGCAGCACCATCACGATGGTCTTTCCCCCCTCGCGGTTGAGCCGTTGCAGAAGCTGCAAGACCTCGAGCTGGTGGCTCAGGTCCAGGTAGGTGGTGGGCTCATCCAGGAGCAGAATGGGGGTCTCCTGGGCCAGGGCCATGGCGATCCAGGCCCGCTGGCGCTGGCCGCCGGAGAGGGTCTCCAGGGGCCGGCTGGCGAAGATCCGCATGCCGGTCTGGTCGAGGGCCCACTCCACCACCCGCCGGTCGTGCTCGCTGCGCCCCCCAAAGGCGCTTTGGTAGGGGTAGCGGCCAAACCAGACCAGCTCCTCCACGCTCAGCCCCTCGGGGGCCTGGGGCATCTGGGGCAGGAGGGCCAGATGGCGGGCCACGGCCTTGGTGGGCAGGGCGTGGATGGCCTTGCCGTCGAGCAGCACCGCCCCCTCTTTGGGCTTTAGGAGCCGGGCCAAGGCCCGCAGCAGGGTGGACTTGCCGCAGCCGTTGGGGCCGATGAGGGCGGTGACCTGCCCTTTGGGCAAGGAGAGGTTGAGGCCCTCGATGACGCGGCGTTCGTCGTAGCCTAGGGAGAGTTGTTGGGCTTGCAGACTCATCGCACCCGCCCTGCCTTTCGCATCAGGTAGAGGAAGTAGGGGGCTCCCAGCAGGGTGGTGAGCAGGCCCGCCGGGATCTCCAGGGGGGGCACCAGGCCCCGCCCCAGGGTATCGGCCCCCACCACCAGCAAAGCCCCCAGCAGCATCGAGGCGGGGAGCAGCAGGCGGAACCTGGACCCTACCAGCAGCCGCGCGGCGTGGGGGGCGATGAGCCCCACGAAGCCCAGGATGCCCACCCCCATCACCGCCACCGCGGCCAGGGCCGTACCCAGGCCCAAGGCCACCAGCCGGGCCGGCTCGAGGCGCATCCCCAGGCTCTTGGCGGTCTCTTCGCCAAAGGAGAGCACGTCCAGCCGCCGGTGGAGCACGAGAGCCAAGGGGATGAGGATTGCCGCAAACGGCAGCACCCGAAACAGCCGCTCCCAGTCGGCCCCGTACACCGTGCCGCTCAGGAAGATCAGGGCCTGGGCGATGGAGTCGTCGGCCCGCACCAGGATGAGCCGGCGCAGCCCGTCCAGCGAGGCCTCCACCGCCACCCCGATCAGGGCCAGGCGGATGGGCAGCACCTCCCCGGCCTTGCGCGCCAGGAGGTACACCAGCCCGAAGGCCGCCAAAGCCCCCCCAAAAGCCCCCACCGGCAGGCCCCAGGCCGGGGCCTTGGGCAGCAGGATCAGGGTGAAGACCGCGGCCAACCCCGCCCC
Organism: Meiothermus sp. Pnk-1; assembly: GCF_003226535.1. Taxonomy (NCBI): domain Bacteria; kingdom Thermotogati; phylum Deinococcota; class Deinococci; order Thermales; family Thermaceae; genus Meiothermus; species Meiothermus sp. Pnk-1. The sequence goes on from NZ_QKOB01000012.1 coordinate 35,222, forward strand.
CGCCGCCACCCCCACGATGTCCGGCGAGGCCAGGGGGTTGCGCACCACCCCTTGCAGGATGGCCCCCGAGGCCGCGAACAAGGCCCCGCAGACCGCCCCCACCAGGATGCGCGGCAGCCGCAGCTCGTAGAGGATGCGGGTGTAGGTCTCGTCGCGCGGCCCGGCCAGCGCCTGGATAACTTCCACAGGCCCCATCCGCACCGCCCCGGTGCCCAGGGCCAAGACGCCCAAAGCCAACAAGGCCAGGGCCAGCAGGGGGAGCAGGGCGGGTTTGGAGAAGGTGGGGCGGCCTAGCATGGGTATTCCAATCGACTTACTCGGGTTTGCAGTCTATGCCCCGTCGGCGGATTTCGTCAAGCGCTCTGCTGGCGTGCCGCCAGGTAGGCCTCCGGGTTCCAGGGGATGCGCTCGCGCTTGATGCTGGGGTCGGGGATAGGGATGGCCGAAAGCAGGGCTTTGGTGTAGGCGTCCTTGGGTTCGCGGTAGATGCGGTGGCTGCTCGAGACCTCCACCAACCGGCCTTTGTACATCACCGCCACCCGGTCGGAGATATCCTCCACCACTGCCAAGTCGTGGGAGATAAACAGCAGGGTGAGGCCCATCTTAGCCCGCAGCTCCTTCAGGAGCTCGATGATCTCGGCGCGGATAGAGACGTCCAAAGCCGAGACGCACTCGTCGGCCACGATAAACTCGGGGTTGAGGGCCAAGGCCCGGGCGATGCCGATGCGCTGGCGCTGCCCTCCGGAGAACTCGTGGGGGTAGCGGCGGGCGTGATCAGGCGAGAGCTGCACGGTCTGCAAAAGCTCGGCCACCCGCTCCTGGCGCTCTTTGGGGCTGCCCACCCGGTGGATGACCAAGGGCTCGGCGACGATATCCCCCACGGTCATGCGCGGGTTGAGCGAGGCGTAAGGGTCTTGGAAGATGATCTGCATACGGCGGCGGAAAGCCCGGAGGGCCCCTTTGGGCAGGGAGGTGATCTCCTGGCCGTCGAACCAGATGCGCCCTCCGGTGGGCTCGATGAGGCGCAGCAGGCTGCGGCCTAAGGTGGTTTTACCCGAGCCCGACTCCCCCACCAGCCCCAGCACCTCGCCCTTATAGACCTCGAGGGAGACGTCATCTACGGCCTTGACGTGTCCCACCACCCGCGAAAGCACCCCTGCCCGTAGGGGAAACCAGACCCGCAGGTTCTCCAGCCTCACCAGCACCGGCAGGGCGGCCTTCTCGGGGGGAGCGGGCTTCTCTTGGTCTATGCGCGGCACCGCGGCGAGCAAGCGCTGGGTATATTCCTCTTTGGGGGCCTTGAAAAGGGTGTGCACATCGGCTTCTTCTACCTTCAGCCCGTGCTGCATCACCACCACCCGGTCGGCCATCTCGGCCACCACCCCCAAGTCGTGGGTAATGAAGAGCACCGCGGTGCCGATCTCGGCCTGGAGCTTTTTCATCAGCTCCAAGATCTGCGCCTGGATGATCACATCCAGCGCGGTGGTGGGCTCGTCGGCGATGAGCAGCGAGGGGTGGCAGGAAAGCGCCATGGCGATCATCACCCGCTGGCGCATCCCCCCCGACATCTGGTGGGGGTAGTCGTCCACCCGCTTGTGGGGGTTGGGGATTTCCACCAGGTTGAGCATCTCGATGGCCAGCTGGCGGGCTTCCTTCCGGCTTTTGCCCTGATGGAGCACGATGGCCTCGGCGATCTGATCACCCACGGTGTAGACCGGGTTCAAGGAGGTCATGGGCTCTTGGAAGATCATGGCGATGTCGTTGCCCCGGATTCGGCGCAGGGTGGCTTCCTCGGCTTTCAAAAGGTCCAGCACCGCCCCATTCTTGCGCCGAAAAAGGGCCTGCCCGCCCACGATGCGCGCGGCCGGCTTGGGCAACAGCTGCATCAGGGCCAGGGCGCTTACCGACTTTCCCGACCCCGACTCTCCTACGATGGCCAGGGTCTCGCCTTGTTTCAGGCAGAAGGAAAGCCCCTTCACCGCTTCGACCAGCCCGTCGTCGGTGTGAAAATTAACCGCCAGGTCGCGCACCTCTAGCAAGTGGTCTTCCTGCATTAACACTCCTTTCTCCAGGGCTCAGCCCCGCTTTCCAAGTTGGCTACCAGGGCCGCCGCCCAGTCGCAAAGCTCGGCCCAGCCCTCCACCGGCGCCGCCAGCTCGAGGCGGCCCTGTAAAGGGCGGGCCCCGAGCTGGCCCAGAAGCTGGGTGTAGATGCTCCCGGCCTTGCAGAAGTAAGGCCCATAGGCCCGCTCCCCCAAGGCGCAGATCCCGTAGCGCAAGCGGGAGAGGTTGGGCCGCCCCGCCCTCAGACGCTCATACAACCAGGCCGCTCCCTGCGGCAGCAACTCCGTGGGCGTTCTAGGGCGCTGGGTCCAACACCAGGTAGAGAGGCAAAAGATGACCCTTTCCTCTCGCGCCAGCTCCGCAGGGCGAAGCTCTTCGGCGAAGACCAAGCGAGAGGGGTAGCCCCACCCTTGCAAGCAGCCTTGTAGTCGCTCGGCCACCTCGAGGGCGGTCAGGGTCTGGGTTCCTACCACGATCCGCACCCGGCCCCCTACTTTTGCGCTCCGGCCTCTAAAAGCCGGAGTATGCCCTCGATGCGGCGCAGGTCGGTGATGGGTCCCGACTGGGGCTCCTGCACGTCGAGCAAGAAGCGGTAGATGGGTACTTTGCTCTGCTTGAGCATGCGCTCGCTGGTCAGCTCGGGGTAGCGACCATCGGGGCTTTTAGGCCGCAGGTAGAGGGCCCAGTCGCTTTGCACGTTGAGCAGCATCTCGGTCGAGATAGGGGCGTAGGAGCGGTCAGGGATCGAGACCCCGGGGATGCCCGCCAGCTCAAACCCCAGCCGGGTCAGGGCGATGGAAAATCCAAAGCGGGGGCCAAAGATACCTGTGGTCTCCTCGTTGTAGAAAAACAGTACGGTCACCCGGGGCATGCGGGCTACGAAAGGGGCTGCCCGGGAGCGGTAGGCCTCGAGCTGCTGGGTGTAGCGCTTCAAAGCCTCCTCGGCCTGTTTTTCCCGCCCGAGGATCCGCGCGGTCTCGCTGAAGGCCCGGCGCCAGCCCACCTTTTCGTCGCGGTTGTAGTCCCAGCCTACAGTGGGGGCGATTTTCTTGAGGGTTTCTGCCACCGATTTGGGCGCGGTGGCCCAGAAGAGGATGAGGTCGGGCTTGAGCGCGGTGATGGCCTCCAGGTTGGGCTGGGTATAGGCATCTCCCACGAAGACCGCCGGGCCGATCTCCTCGGGGCGGTAGTAGGTCAGCCCCTCGACCTTTCCTCCCACCCGCGCCCCATTCAGCCGGCTCGAGCCATAGCCCACCGGTTTGACCCCCAGCGGAATGAGGAGTTCCATTAGCTCCTCCCCCAACACCACAATGCGCTCGGGTTGCTTGGGAATGACCGTCTGGCCGGCGTCGTGTTGCACCTGCAGGGGGTACTGGGCCAGGGCCAACCCCGAAATGAAGAGGGCGCTAAGCCAAAGAATCCTACGCATCTTTCACCTCCGGGTCATGCTCTCCACCACCATGGCCACCAGCCGCTCCGCCGAAAGCGGTCCGCCAAAAGTCCAGGTGTTGCCGGGCAAGCGGTAAGCCCGGTGATTGCGCACGAAATCCAGGCGTTTCCACAATGCCTCCGCGCTGCTTGTAAAGACGTTGTCGTCGTCATGGACGATGTAGATGAAGTGATCGGTCTGGATCTGGCTCAGGGCCTCGAGGCCTACCTCGGTGTAGCCGTAGGGCTGGGGCGTATCCTCCCAAGCGTTTTTGAGACCGATGCGCTCCAAGATCTGGCTCGCCAGGCTGTTGCGGGTAAAAATGCGCATGGTGGCGAGGTTTTGCCTGCTGGTAAAGGCCTGGGCCAGCACGAAGCGCTGGCCTCCCAGGCCCGCTTTTTGCAGGCTCTGGCGGGCTTGGGCAAAGTGGGTCTCCATCCGGGTGAGGACGGTCTGGGCTTGGGGGGTGCGCCCTAGCACCTTGGCGATGGTTTGGAAGGTATTTACCATCTCCGCGTAGGGGCGGACTCCCTCAGCAAAGGGGTCGAAGGTCAGGGTAGGAGCGATTTGTGCAAGGCGGGGATAGATCGGCTTAACCCGGAAAGCTGGAGCCAGGATCAAATCGGGCTTTAGGGTGGTGAGTACCTCGAGGCTAGGCTGCGATCGCAGCCCCACCTCCACCACGTTTTTATCCAGGCCCAAAGGGAGGCCCACCCATTCCTGATAGCCCTGGATCTCCGCCACCCCCACCGGTTGCACCCCCAAGGCCAAGAGGTCTTCTACGTAGGTCCATTCCAGGGCCACCACCCGCTGGGGCACCCCCACCACACAGGTCTCGCCCAGAGCATGCCGCACGAGCTGGCCGGTGCAGTTCTGGGCCAGGGCCAATCCGAGCCAGCTCATCCCCATTAGCAAAAACCCTATACGTCGCATCGCACTCCTTTCCTAGTCGGCCTCTGGGGCTAACGCAAAGACCGGATCGCCCAACAACATCAGCGGCACCCCCAAGGTCTGTTCGGCCTCGAGCCGCCCCCACAGGGCGTAGCGGCTGCGCAGGATGAGGCCTGAAAGCCCTTCCCGCTCGGCCCCTTGCAGGTAGATGAAGTGCTCTCCCACGGCAAACACCGCTCGCCTCTGCCCTTCATGGTTCTCGAAGCCCAGCGGGGGGCCCAGCAGGCGGCGGTGCTGGGCCAATGCGGCGGGATAGGCCGGGCTGCCCACCACTAACGCGTGCAGGCCGGTCACTCCGTTGGGGTGCTGGGTTTGCTCGGGTCCGGGTTGGGGGGTGAGGGGCCCGAGCCACAAGGGCAGCGGCGGCGGGCACACCAGAAGCTGAGGCAGGAGCCTGCCCCCCAACGCCCGGTGGGGAATCTCTCGCCCCTCGAGCCAAACCGAGGCTTGCTCGAGGGCAGCCGTGGAGCCAAGGGCGTAGTCCAACAGCCCCATCTTTCCCGCATAAAAGTGCCGCCGACGCTCCAGCAGCTCGTCCTCTTCGCGGCCAAACGGCAGATGGGCCAGGGAAAACAGCTCCAGCACCACCCCATCGGCCAGGAAAATCAGCGCCTTGCCCCCCAGTCTGGGTTGGACCACCCGGAAACCCAGCCGAGTATAGGCCCGGGTGGCCTGTTCGAGGTCGGCAAAGCCTAACCATACCCTCGATACCCTGTGCGTCATGATTTCCGCCTGCCCCTTCACATAGCTAAAACACACATATTCCAACCGATTTACTATAGATTGCGCCGCTATGACACGAAACGGCCCTCGGGGGGCTTTTCAGTCTTCCTGCCAGCGCACCAAGCTCTCCAGGCTGGGGTACTTGCGCGGGGCCAGAGCCCGCTTGGCGAAGCCCATGTAGAAAAGCCCCAAGAGCCGGTCGGGGGGCTCGGCCCAGCCGAAGTAGGCCGCCAGGTCAGGGTGGGTGGCCACCGGGCCGCTGACCCAAAGCCCCCCCAGGCCCTGGGCCGCGGCCATCAGGTGCAGGTTCTGCACCGCCATGCTCACCGCGGCCAGCTCCTCCCACTCCGGCATGGGCCGCTCGCGGCGGGGCTGCATCCCGATGGCGATCCAGACCGGGGCCCCCAGGATGAGCTTGCGGTAGTTCTCCAGCCAGCGCGGATCGTAGCCCGGCAGGGCCTTGGGGAAAACCTCCCGCACCTGGGCAAAGAGGTCTTCCTTGGCCTTGGGGCCGGTGATTACCACGAAGCGGAAGGGGTGGGTGCGCCCGTTGTTGGGGGCGTAGCGGGCCGCATCCAGGCAGCGCTCGATGAGGGCGCGGGGCACCGGGTCGGGCTTCAGGGCCTGCACCCCGTAGCTGCGCCGCCCTTGAATGACCGCCTCGAGGGCCTCGGCGTCGAAGCTGGGGTAGGGCCGGTGGGGCAGCTTGGGCCGGCTCATCAGCGCCACCAGCATCTCTCGCAGGTGCAAGGCGTCCTTGGCCGGCTCGGCAAAGCGGTGCTCAAAGCGCTCGCTCCGTTCGCCGTCCCAGACCAAGGCGGTGAAGCCTTCCGGGCTGAGCTGGGTCATCTCGGCGCTCTCGGCCCACTCCGGGCCGCCCAAGGCCTTGATGGTGGCCAGAAGCTCCTCGGCGTGGTCGTCGTTGATGTGCTCGAGGTAGGCCAGCAGCCGCTCGGGGGTCAGGTCGGTGGTGGTCATCCAAATCCTCCTAGCGTAGGAAGCGCTCCAGGTCGTCCATAACCTTGTAGGCTCCTAAAATTCCGATGGCCAAGAACCAGGTATCGTCGTCTACGGCGAAGGCCCGCTTGTTCTGCACCGCCCTCAGCCGGCCCCACAAGGGGCTGGCCAGGGCGGCAGCCTGGTCGGTTTTGAGTGGGTCGCCGAAGGTGGAGTAGAAGAGGTAATCGGCGTCCAGGTCGGGCAGGCGCTCGAGGGAGATGTAGTCGGCAAAGCTGTCCTTGTTCTGGAAGGCCGGGCGCGGCAGGCCGATGTCGGCGAGGATGGTGCCGATAAAGTTGGCCTTGTTCATGCTGCGGATCTGCCCCGGGACAAAGCGTAGGATGCTCACGGTGGGCAGCCGCCCGCGCCCGCCCAGGCGGTTGCGGAGCTGGCCCGCCCGCCGCTCGTACTGGGCCAGCAAGACCCGGGCCTGGGTGCTGCGGCCCAACGCCTCCCCGGCCAAGAGGAGATTTTCCTTCCAGACCACCCCCACGCTCTCGGCCATCACCGTGGGAGCGATGCGCGAGAGCTGCTCGTAGATGGCGCTGTGGCGAAGCTTGTTGGTGAGAATGAGGTCGGGCTTCAGGGCTAGGATTTTCTCCAGACTAGGTTGCTGGATGGTCCCCACCACCTCGATGCCCTGGGTCTGGTCACCTAGGTAGCGCTGAAAGGGCTGGCCAAGGGTAGCGGTTACCGCCCCCACCGGCTTGACCCCCAGGGCCAGGACGCTATCCAGCTCGCCGGTATCCAGCACCACCACCCGCTGCGGCACCTTGGGCACACAGCTTTCCCCCATGGCGTGTTTGACGATGCGGCCATTGCAGGGCTGGGCCAAGGCCAGCCCTGCACCCAACACCGCCACCAGCAAACCCCAGGCCCTCACTGCTTCACCTTCTCCAGAATCAGCCGGGTCAGCTCGCTCACGTTGCGCAGGCTCACCAGCGGGCCGCTGTAGGGGCTAAAGGGCTCGGGGGTGTAGAGGATGGCCTGGTCTTTGAGCTTCTGTCCCACCGGGCTGTCGAAGAAGGCCTTGGAGCCGTCGTACTGGCCGCCGGGCGGGAAGACCACCACCAGGGTCTGCTTGTCCAGGCTGATGAGGGCCTCGTCGCTGACCTGGGCCCCCACGCCCAGGGTGACCTCCTTGGGGGTGTAGCCGTCCTTGAAGCCCATGGCCCGCAGGTCGGGGATGAGCCGCACGTTGGTGTAGACCCAGTTGCCCCCTCCGGCGAAGGGGGCCACCACCACTACCTTGGGGTACTTCTGGAAGACCCCCGCGTTGCGCAGGCGGGCGGCCGCGGCCTGGTAGGCCCCCCGCACCTGGCCGATGACCCGCTCGGCCTCGGTGCTCTTGCCGAAGATGCGCCCTAGGTCGCGCAGGCCCCGCTCCCAAAACCCCTTGCCGCCTTCTTCATAGCCGATGGTCGGGGCGATCTGGCTCAGCTTGTCGTAGTACTTGTTGCCCTGCCAGGTGAGCCGCACGATCAGGTCGGGCTTGAGGGTGAGCAGGGTCTCCAGGTTGGGCTCGAGCCAGGAGCCGATGTAGGCCGGGTTGTTGAGCTTGGCTCGAGCTAAAAAGCCCTTCTGCAGCACCTCGGGCTTGATACGCCCGCCGCTGATGTCGGCCGGGGTGAGGTAGGCGCTGGCCAGCCCCACGATGCGGTCGCCCACCCCCAGCGCGGCCAGCCAGCCCAGGGCTTCCTCGTCCATCACCACCACCCGCTTGGGGTTGAGGGGCACCCGGCTGGTGCCCTCGTCGTGCTCGAGGGTGAGGGTCTGGGCCAGGGCAACTCCTAAAATCACGAGCGATCCGGCGAGATTTTTTAGGTTCATTCCTCTTCTCCTTTGGGCAACAGGCTCTCGGCCAAAAAGGGGTTAAGGCCGCTTTCCAGCAGGGATACCAGTCGGCTGAACTGGCTCTCTTCCTCGATTTGCTCTTGCAGGTACCACTGCAAGAACGCGTAGGTGGTATGGTCGTTCTCCTCCAGGGCGGCCTGGGCCATGGCCTGGAAGTCGCGGGTGACTTTTTGCTCGTAGGCCAGCGCGGCCTGGTTGGCCTCGAGCAGGCTGGCGTACTCGGTCTTCACCTCCGGCAAGGCGGGCAGCCGAACCGGAGCCCCAACCTCGAGGAGAAAACGAAAAATCCTCAAGGCGTGGGTGCGCTCCTCCTCCGACTGGCGCTCAAAAAACGCCTGCCAGCCCGAGAGGTTCAGCCCCCCGCAGTAGGCCGCCATGCCCAAGTACTGCTGGCTGGCCGTCAATTCGTGGCCGATTTGCTGGTTGAGCCTCTCCTGTAAGCGCTTACTGATCATGCCTCACCTCAAGACGGCTGGGCGGCCCGCAGCGTTCGACGCTTGAGAGCCTCGGCTAGGAAGTAGCTGCCCAGCACCGCCCCCACCGCCAGGACCTGCGCCAGCAGCCCCTCCCAGGTGGGGTAAAGCCCCAGCCACATCCCCGCCCAGTAGGGAAGGGCCAGCCCTCCGATGGGGTGCACGGGAAGCCAGCCCACCACCTGCCAGACGTGCACGGTGGTGCCCACCATGGTGAAGAGCACCAACAGCAGCAGCACCCCGGTGGCGATGAGCATCCGCTTGTAGGGCAGCCTGGCCTGCAGGGCGAAGACCACTAGGCCCACCCCCAAGGTGGCCAGCAGCCCCAAGCCGATGCCCAGAAGTACCGGGGCCAGGCTGGACTGTAGCACCAGGGACTGCAAGAAGAGCACCGTCTCGAAGCCCTCGCGGTAGACGCTCACGAAGCCCAGGGAGATCAGCCCCAGGTACTGCCCGGTCTCGGCCCGCAGCAGGCGCTGCTTTTGCTGGTGGAAGCCGGCCAGGTGGTCGGTCCAGTAGACCTGGTGGAAGAACCAGTTCATGATGAGGAGCAGCACCGCGATGGCCAGCAAGGAGACCACCGCCTCGAGCCGCTCGCCGTAGCGGGCGAACTGGTTCAAAAGCCCGCGCATGGCGAACCAGGTCAGCACCGTCACCCCAAAAGCCAGCAGGGCCCCCTGCCACAGCGGACGGCGGAAGCGGCGCACCTCGGGGCGCTTCAAGCTCCCCAGGAGAGCGGCCAGGATCAGCACCGCCTCCAGCCCCTCGCGGAAGACGATCACCGCGGCGTTGGCTAAGGTGGCGGCGGGGGCGCTCTGGGTGGAGAGGAAGCCGCCGGCCTCGTTCAGCCTGGCCTCGAGCTGCCGCCGCGTCTGGCGCACCTCGCCGGGCGGGGCCTTTTGCCGGATCAGGCGGGCTAAGCCGTCCGGGTTGCGCCCGTTCCAGAACAGGTCCTCGATCGCTAGGGCCAGGGCCGGGGCGAAGACCCTGAGCCGGGCCTCGGGCCCCGACTCCAAGAGGGCGTAAGCGTCCATGCGGGCGGTCTCGGCCAGGTCGTAGCGGCCCTGGGCCACCGCGTTTTCCAGGGCCTTGAGCTGCTGGCGGATCACCTCCAGGTCGCCCGCGGGGTCGGCCCGGCGCCACTCGGCGGGCAGCAGGGCCTCGAGCCGCTGGCGCAGCGCCCCCACCCCATCCTCCAGGGCCTGGGCGGTGGGAGGGTTTTCCCCCCGGTGGGCGGCCTGCAGGCCCTGCTCGAGTTCTTTGAAGCCCCGGCGAACCCCCTCCACCTGGGCTACCGGGAACATCGGCTCCAGGTCGCTCCAGGCAGCGCGGGCGCTCTCCAGAAAAGCCGTGGCCTCCTCGATCTCCAACGCCTTGGTGACCCGCACCGCCCCCGCCGGGCCCGCCACCCCCCGGCCGTACTCCACCGCCACCAGGTCCAAAAAGCGCAGGGTCTGGCCCACCCGCCGGGCCCGCTCGCGGGGGGAGAGGGGGGCGGCCTGGAAGCCTGCGAGGGCCTCCCGGATGGCCCCAAGCGAGCCCGAGGCCAGCGCCTGGCGGGCCTCGGCGAGCTTCGCCGCTCCCCGCGCCTCCCGGTAGGCCGGGGCCAGGATCTCGAAGTAGCCCTGGGCCAAGGCCCGCTGCTCGGCGGCCCGAACGGGCTGGCCCTGGGATTGGGCCGCCTCGAGGTCGCGCAAAGCCGCCTCGAGCCGGGCCTGGTAGGCCCCCAGCAGGTCGGCGCGCACCGCCAAGAGGGCCTCCTCGGGCTTCAGGCGGCCCTGGCGCAGCTCCTCCAGGGCCAAGGTGGCCTCGGCCTGGGGCGCGGCGTAGCGGGTGGCGGGCCGGTACTCGCGCAACAGGGCCCAGCTCTGGGCCGCCGCGAAGTCCCCCGAGCGCACCGCCTCCTCCAGCCGGGAGTAGCCCTGGCGCAACAGGTCGGTCCACAAGCGGGCCCGCGCCCTGGCAAAAGCCGCCTCGTCCCGCGCGCCGAGGGCCCCCTCGAGGGGCGTTAGGTCCACCCTCAGGCCCACCCCGGCCAAAGCCGCCGCCTCGGCCTGGGCCGCTTTCAGCAGCCCAGCCGCGGCCTGAGGGTCGAAGGCCAGCTCGAGCTGGGCCTCCACCAGCTTGGCCCTGAGCCCTTCGGCCCGCTCGGCCGGGGACTGGGCCAGCGCCAGCCCCAGAGCCAACAACAACCCCACCCAGCGTTTCATTGGCCCACCTTGAGCCCCAAGAGGGCCGCGGCCTGCACCAGCTTGCCGGTGACGGCGGTGGCCCGGTTGTCGGCCTCCTTGTAGACGAGCTCGGCCTGCTCCAGGCTGAAGCGGCGGGTCTTCTCCTGGGCCACCAGCCGCTCGGCGTAGGCCTTTAGGCCCGCGAGCCCTTCGGCGATTTGCCGGTCTAGCGCGGGATCCTTGGCGCGAACCTGGCTGGCTACCCCGGCGTAGAGCTCCTGCCAGGAGCGGATGTTGTTCACCAGGTCGTCGAGCGAGGAGATCACGTTGAAGTCGCGCCGGGTGGCCTTATCGCCCAGCACAAAGCGGGAGGTCTTCCACCGGGCCACAAAGACCGAGGCCGCGGTGGGCACGTTGGCCACCAGGGCTCCAAAGACGTCGCTGGGGGTCGGCTTCCACCCCTTGGCCGCGGCCAGCAGCCCCCCGGTCAGCTCGTCCAGCTTGGCCGCCCCGGCTTTGAGCACATGGGCGTCGGGCAGGTAGTCGCCGAAGCCCAGCCTGCCGTCGCCGTCCACATCGAAGCGCACCCCGCTGCCAAAAGCCCGCTCGCTGCCCCAAAGGGTGCCCTCCAGCACCCCGAAGGCGTTGCCGGGGCGCTTCAGCACCTTGCCGTTGTCCAGGTGCAAATCAAAGGTGACCACCGCATCGCCCCCCTCGGCGGCGGAGGCTCCGGCGTCGAGGTTCAGGTCGAAGTCGGCGAGCGACTCCACCCCGGCCACGATCCCCTCCACGCTCTCGTAGAGGGGGCTGGCCTTGACCCAGGCCGCCCTCGCCGCTTGCAGGCTCCGGCGCAGCGGGCCGGGCTGGGCCTGGGCCAAGCGGCGGTAGTCGAAGCCGGCCTTCTGGGCCAAGGCGAAGTACTCCTGGCTGGCCTTGACCAGGGCCGCGGTGGCGGCTTTCTGCTCCTCCACCCGCCCGATCAGGTAACCCTTGACCGCCTCCACCCCCTGGGCCTGGGCCAGGCCCAGCAGCACCAACAGGGCTATCCATCTGTACATCAACGATCCTCCACCCAAACAAAGCTCAGGCCGAAGTTCTCGGCGCGGTGGTTGTACTGCCCGGCGAGGAAGAGGGTGTAGGTCTTGCCCGCCTCGAGCCTATACGCGGGCACCGGGATACCCCGCTGGGTGTCGCCGGCTGCGAATAGGACCGGCTCGAGGTTCCCCCCTGCGTCCACCAGCCTGTACTCGCTGGCGCTGGCAAACCCCAGGTTCTGGGCCAGCAGCGCCCCGTCCTTGCTGCGGATATCCAGGCCCGGAAAGTTCGGCACCGCGTGCACCAGGCGCAGGCGGGCCTTGCCGCTTTCGACAGGGACGGGGGCATCTGCGATCAGGGTGGGTTTGAGCTGGGCTTGCAGCCCGATAAGGGCCAGGGTGTAGCTTCGGCCCGCCTCGAGCCGTACCCGGGCCTCGATCCGCGGGCCGGTTTGGCCTGCGGGTACCACCGCAAGCTCTACCTCGCCTGCCGGAAGGCTCTGGTACGCCGAGACCGCCTTAAAAGCCAGCTTAGAGAAGGCTTCCACTTTGTTTCCCCCCACCCAGATCTCCACCGCAGGGGCATCCGGGGAGAGGTGGGCTACCCGCAGGGCCGCGGTTTGTGCGACCCCCAAGCCGGCCAGCGCCACCAGAAGAACTCCGATGATCTTGTTCATCCCAATACCTCCCGCTCAGCACAGCCCGGCAAAGCCATTTCCTCTGCGATTTGCTCGACCCAGGCCCGTATACGCACGCTGGAAAGCTCGGGCTGGTTGTCGTAGTCCAGGGCCAACCCCACAAACCGTCCCTCCTCCACCGCCAGGCTCTGGCTGAAAAAGTACCCTTCGGTAGAGGTAAAGCCCACCAACTCCCCCCCTGCCCGGCGCACCTTCTCCGCCAGGATGGCCAAAGCGTCCTGGAAGCTGTCGGGGTAGCCGTACTGGTCCCCTGCGCCGAAGAGGGCGACCTTTTTGCCCTGCAGCGGGGCCGCCTCGAGCTGGCCGATGCAGCGCGCCCAGTCGTCCTGCAGGTCCCCGAGGTTCCAGGTCGAGCAGCCCAGCAAGAGGGCATCGCACTCTTCCAGGCGCTTTAAGCCCTGATCGGCGACGTCGTGAAGCCATACTTCCCCGGTAAAGTACTTTTTGAGTTCATCGGCGATCTCGCAGGCGGCGTCGTAGGTGTTGCCGTAGGTGGAACCGTAGAAGATGCCCAGCGTGAACATGGCCAGCTTTCCTCCTTCAGTTCAACAATCTGGTAAAAGGCCCGCTTGAACGGGGTTCGGGCCGTTGCGACATCTCGGCTAAGGCCGAGTGGAGCATCCCGCGAAGCTCAACCTCCTCGGCGCGGCTCATCCGCAGGGCCAGGTTGCCTATCCAGAGCACGAAAAGCGCCTCCGGCGGTTCGAAGCGGTTTCGTTCTACGGCTTCGTCTACTACCTCGACCAACCAGGCGAAATCCTTGAGGCTCAGGTGCAGGGTGGCCACGTCCCAGGAAAGGTGCACGATACCCCCGCTACAGGGGCAGCTTTCGATGTAACGGAACTCGCTCAGGGTGGCCAGGCGGCGCAGGTGTGGGCAGCTCATGGGTTCGACACCCCCTTTGCTTTGTCCAGGTGTGGAAAGGGGCCGGATTGCAGGGCAAAACCTCGCTCGGCCGGGGATTGGGCCAGCGGCATCACCCAGGGGCGGCCGCTGGGGTGCTGGGCTAAGGCGAAGGGCAGGCCGTAGACCGCCTCGAGCCGCTCCGGGTGCAGCACCTCGGCGGGGTGGCCCAGGGCCACCATCCGCCCCTGGTGCAAGAGCAGAATTCGATCCGCAAAAAGGCTCGCTAGGTTCAGGTCGTGCAACACCACCGCCACCCCCAGGCCGCCCTCGGCCAGGCGGCGGCACAGCGCCATGACCTCCACCTGGTGCTTGGGGTCGAGGTGGTTGGTGGGCTCATCCAGCAGCAGGAGGCGGGGTTCCTGGGCCAGCACCCGGGCCAGGTCCACCCGGCTTTGCTCGCCGCCGGAGAGGGTAGGGTAGAGCCGGGGGGCGAGGGAAAGGGCTTGCGTCTCGGCCAGGGCCCGCTCGGTCTGGGCGTGGTCCAGCGGCGCCTCGGGCCGGCGCTCGAGGTGGGGCAGCCGGCCCAGAAAGGCCACCTCGTAGGCGCTATAGGGAAAGCTCAGCTCCCGCCGCTGGGTCAGCACCGCGCGGGCAAGGGCCAGCTCGAGGGCGCTATACCCCCGCAAAGGCCGCCCCGCCAGCTCCACCCGCCCCTCGCTGGGCGGCTCCTCGCCCGACAGCAGGCGCAGCAGGGTGGTCTTGCCGGCCCCGTTGGGGCCCAGCACCGCCAGCACCTCCCCGGCCTCCAGGGCGAAGCTCACCCCCTGCAACAGGGTGCGCCCCCCCACCCGGTACCCCAGCCCTTCGGCCAGCAGCAGGCTCACCGGGCCACCTCCCGCTTGTGGCGCAGGAGCAGCCAGATGAAGAAGGGGGCCCCCAGGAGGCTCGTCACCACCCCCACCGGCAGCTCCGCCGGGGCCACCGCGGTGCGGGCCACCAGGTCGGCCAGCAGGCTCAGCGAGGCCCCCAGCAGGGCCGCCCCAGGCAGCAGGTAGCGATGATCGGGGCCGGCCAAGAGCCGGAAGAGGTGCGGGGCCACCAGCCCGATGAAGCCCACCCCGCCCGCCGCGGCCACCGCGGTGCCCACCGCCAGGGCCGAGAGGGCCACCGCCCGGCGCTTGAAGGGCTCGAGGTTCACCCCCAAATGGAAGGCCTCCCGCTCCCCCAGCACCAGGGCGTTCAAGGGCCGGGCCAGGCGCAACAGGCCCCCAAGCGCTACCAGCCCGGTAGGGACCATGGCCAGCAGGGTCGGCCAGGTGGCCCCGCCGTAGCCCCCCAGGGTCCAGAAGGTGAGGCTTCTGAGCTGCTCGTCGGTAGCCCGGCTGATCAGAAGGCCGATCAAAGCCCCCGCCGCCGCGTTGAGGGCGATGCCGGCCAGCAGCAGGGTCAGGACCTGCACCCGCCCCTCGCTGCTGGCCAGCCGCCAGACCAAAAGGGTGGTGAGAAGCCCCCCCACGAAGGCCATGAGGGGCAGGGCAAAGGCCTGCAAGGCCCCTGCCCCCGGCAGCAGGATGATGAAAAGGGCCGCCCCCAGCCCGGCCCCCGAGGTCACCCCGATGAGCCCCGGGTCGGCCAGGGGGTTGCGGAAGAGGCCCTGCAGCACCGCCCCTGCAAGGGCCAGCAGGGCCCCCACCGCCGCGGCCAGCACCACCCGGGGCAGGCGGATCGAGACCAGCACCGCATAGGCCTGGTCGGCCTTCTCCCAGAGGATGCGGGGAATCTCCAGGGGCGGGATGAAGTAGGCCCCGATTCCCGCCGCCAGCAGCAGCGCCGCCGGCAGGGCCAGCGCCAAGGCCAGCAGCGCCCGGCGATAGCGCGAGGTGGGGGGCAGGTGCAGGCGGGTCACGGCTGGGCCGGCTCCCCCGCGATGTAGAGCCCTTGGCGCTCGTAGGCCCCAATGAAGAGCTCGAGCGCCGCCCGCCCGGCCCGGGGGCCGAAACCCCCCAGGTAGAGGTCGTCGATGGCCACCACCCGCCCGGCCTGCCCGGCGGGGGTCTGCATCACCCCGGGGAGCTTGCGCAGGCCCTCCAGCCCCCCGATGCTCTCGAGCCCCTTGGTGAAGACCACGATCAGGTCGGGCTGGGCCGCCACCACCGCCTCGGCGGTCATCTGCTGGCAATCCTTGATGCCCTTGGCGGCGTTGGCGATCCCCGCCAGCTCCATCATCCCTACCGGGTTGGAGCCCTCCCCGCACACGTAGGTCACCTGGGTGCCCCGCAGGTAGAGGAAGAGGCCCTTTAGGGTCTTCTTCACGGTGGCCTGGCGCTGCTTGGAGCGCAGCACCAGAAGGTCGCGCTCCAACGCCCGCACCAAAGCCTCCCCCCGCTCCACCTGCCCCACCGCCGCGGCGATGGTGCGGATCTTCTCCTTGGCCCCTTCCAGGGTGGGCTTATCCGGCACCCGCACCACCGTCACCCCGGCCGCGGCCAGCTGGTCGAAGACCTGGGGTGGCTTGGCGTCCTCCCGCCCCAGCACCAGGGTGGGCTTCAGGGCCAGGATGCCCTCGGCGTTGAGCTGGAACTGGTAGCCCACGGTGGGCAGCTTGTTCGCCGCCGCCGGGTAGTAGCTGCTGGTATCGCGCCCCACCACCCTGTCGCCCACCCCCAAGGCGAAGAGGATCTCGGTGGTCACCCCGTTCAGGCTCACGATGCGCTCGATGGAGCGCACCGTGACGGTCTGGCCCCGGGCGTCCTTGACGGTGAAGGGCTGGGCCAGGCCGAGCCCCAGGGCCACAGAAGCGGCCCAAAGCAGCCTCTTCATGCCCGCTCCTCCCTGGCCTCGGCGGAGTCGGTGACCACCGAGAAGGTCTCCAGGCGGCTTTGCCCGCGGAAGGCCTCGCGCGGCAGGCTACCGCTTCGGGCGTGGCCCTCCTTGAACTCGGGGCTGTTCACCCAGTGCTGGAAGTGGGCCTCGCTCTCCCAGAAGGTCATCACCACGTAGGGCTCCTCGGCGGGGTTGGCCGGGCGCAGCACCAGGTTGCGGATGAAGCCCGGCATGCGGTCTACGAGCCGGGCCCGCTGGCGGAAATTCTCCTCGAAGCGCTCGGCGTGCTCCGGGTGGACCGGAATGCGGTTCATGGTCACGAACATGCCTACCTCCACGGAGCCAAGGCTAGAACGCGCAGGGCTTAAAGTCAAGTATTCCGGTCGGATTTTACTATTTTAGCAGTAGTAACTATTCCCAACAGCGCTTTCGCCTCACCTCGAGCTTTGGGCTTCTCGCCCAGGAGCCTCGCGTACATCCGGGCCGACATCCAGCACGGCTGGTCTAGGGCCATTCTGGAAGTCCAGGTCGAGACGGGGCGGTACCGGCGGCAGGGGTCTGCGCTGAGCGCCCCCAGTCCGAGCTCGCCCTGAGCAAGCCCCTGGGTGTGGGCCGCTTCGCCCCTAGCCCTCGGCTTAGGCCGGCCGCGGGAGGGGCCCTTCCCCCACCTCCGCCCGCCGCCGGCAGGCCTCGCGCCAGACCGCCTCCCGGCCCGAGGGGGGCGTCGCCCGCAACAGCAGGCCCCAGGCCCGCTCGTCGTAGGGTTCCATCTCCACCAGCAGCCGCGCCAGCCGCTCGGCCTCGAGCGGGTCGGCCTGTATCAGGCCCTCCGCCTGTTGGCGCAGCCGCGCTACCAACCGGGCGCGCACGGGGCCGTCCCCGGGGTAGCCGCCGCGCCAGAGCTGGGGGCCCCCTCCCCGCAGGAACTCCTCCGCGTCGCTGGTCACCGCCCCCAAGGCGTACCCCTGGGGCACCTGCCGGATGAGGCCGCCGCCGAAACGCCGGCGCGCGCGGTAGATGAGCTGCTGCAGCGCGTGGCGGGCGGATGGCTCGTCCAGGCCGGGGTAGAGGGCGTCGAGCAGCTCGGGCAGGCTGTAGCCTTCGCGGCCTTGGAGGCGGGCCTCGAGCAGGCACAGCAGCAGGGCCTCGAGCTTCGGGGGCAGGGGCACCCCTCCGAGCCGGGGGGGCCCCAGCACCTCCAGGCGCAGGGCGGCGGGGGGCGGGCTGGCCCCTTCCCCCTCTCGCCAGCGGCGCACCTCTACGAGCCCCTGGGGGTAGCCCATGGCGGCGAAAATCCCCTCGGCCTCGGTCAGGTCGGCCTGGGCTTGGGCCTCCTGGCCCCTGCGCAGGCGGGCAATCCCGCAGGCCAGGAGCGCCCCGGCCAGACTGCCGCGCCGCTGGGCGCGTTGGGCCAGGGCGCGCGCCTCCTCGGCCAGGCGCAGCGCCCGGTCGGGGTCCCCGTGCGTGGCCTCGGCGAGGGCGGCGCAGTTGAGCGCGTAGCCCAGGGCGAAGGGGTCTTTAGAACGCCTGGCCGCCGCTAGGGCCTGGCGGGCATGCCAGAGGGCCGCCGTGGGGTTGCGCGGGCGCAGGACCTCCGAGAGGTTTCCCTCCACATACGCCAGGACCACCGGCTCGTCGAGCCGCAGCAGCTCCTCCCGCAGCGCGAGGAGCTGGGCCTCGGCCTCCTCCTGCCGCTCCAGCGCGATCAACACCCGGGCTAGCTTCTGCCGCGCGTCGAAGTGCCTATTCGTCAGGCCCCACCCGGCGGTCAGGCGCACCAGGGCTTGGGCGGCCTCCAGGGCCCGTGGGGTCTCGCCCAGGCACTCGTAGACGTAGACCAGGTTGAGCCGCACCCCGAGCGCCGCCGGGTTCTCCGGGCCAAAAGCCTCCAGGGCCTGTTCATAGGCGCGGGCCGCCTCGGCGTACTGGGCGCGGTGGGCATGGAGGTTCCCCAGGGCGTGCCAGATGAACCCCGCCTCGGTGCCCTCGCATCGGGCCAGGCGGCTTGCGCACAGCCCCTGGGCCTCCTCCCCGCGCCCCAGGGCCTGCAGGGCCGCGCACAGCAGCCGGAGGTCGGCCGCGCTGGGCTCCTCGTCCGTCCACAGCGCGACCAGCTCCTCAAAGCGCCGCTCCTCGTAGAGCAACCGCGCCCACAGCCGCCTGGGGGGGGCGGGGGCCGCCTCCAGCAGGGCACGGGCCTCCCCCAGGGAGGCTACCTCCAGGAGCAGCTCGGCGAGGAGTTCCCGCGCCTCGGTGCGCGTCGGCCCTTCAGAGGCCAGGCGATAGGCCTTTTGGGCGATGGGGAGGGCCTGGGCGGGGAGGTGGGCCAGCTTCCGGGCCACCCGCAGGAGCGCGGGGGCGTCCTCGAGCAGCCCCGCCAGGGGGGCCAGCACCTGCGCACCGGCCCCCCCGCGCTCCAACCAGTCCGCCGCCTCCTCCGGCCGGAGCCGGGCCGCGGCCAGCAGGGCGGGAGGGGGTTCGCGCAAGCAGGGGAGCAGGCGGCGGGCTACCGACCGGGCCAGCTCGGGGTCTTCGCGTACGGCCACCTCCACCAGCAGAGGGTGGAAGGGCCGGCCTTCGCGCAGCAGGCCCAGGCCCTCCAGTTCGCGCAGGCGCTCCTCCAGCTCCTCGAGGGTATACCCCAGGGCCCGTGCGAGGGCGGCCCGGTCGTCCCAGACCCCGCCCAATCCCAGCGCCAACAAGGTCTCGGCCGCAGGCCGCGACCCCCAGACCGGCTGTAGGGCCACCGACAACACCGCCTCCAGCGCGACGGGGTGGCTGGGGTCGGGGCCGGGCTCCCGCCAGCACCATCGCCCTTCCTCCGGCCAGAGGTGACCCTGCCGCTGCAACAGGCGTATGTACTCCAGGGCGAACAGCGGGTTCCCCCGGCTGCGCCGGTAAATCCACGCACAGGCCTCGGGGGGCAGGCCCGGCAGGAGCTGGGCCAGCTCGGGCTCTTCCAGGGGCCGGACGCGGTGCGGCGTGAAGGAGGGGGAGGGGCGGGTCCGGCTGGTCGTCACCAGGCCCACCCCGCGCAGCCGGCGTACCCGCAGCGCCAGCAGCTCCCAGACCTCGCGCCAGGCGCTGTGGTGTAGGTCCTCCACCAGCAGTACCGCGGGGGCACGCGCGCTCAGCCAGGTGCCCAGCAGGTCTACCAGGGCCCTGGCCTCGAGGGCCCCGCCCTCCTCGAGCTGCTTCCACAGCCGCTGGGCCCAGGGCGGAAGCTGCGCAGGGGGCAGCCGCCTGAGCCAGTGCGAGGGGGGCAGACCGGCCTCGAGGGCGTAGCCGGGGAAGGGCAGGGCCTCGAGGATACGCCGGGCCAGGTGGCTTTTGCCGATGCCGGGCTCGCCCCACAGGGCCAGGGCCACCCCGCTGCGCCCCGAGGCGAGCCCGCGGAGCTTGGCCGCGAGGGCACCTTCCATGGGACCATTGTAGGTGATCAGGCGGTGAGTGGGGTCCGGCTAGACTGAAGCCCCATGAGAGCGCGTCTGCTTGTGCTGGGCTTGTCCGCCCTGCTCCTATCCTGCGGAGGCCAAAGCGGAGGCCCCGGCCAGCCGCCTGGCGACGGTGGCGGTGGAGGTGGGGGCGGGGCAGCCCCCAAGGCGGTCTTCCCCGACCTCGGCAACCCGGGGGGGACCAACGGCACCCAAGGGAGCATCGCCCTGGCCCCGGGCGGGCGGGTGCACCTGCTCTATACCGGCTTCACCCGAAACAGCCAAGGTGTCTACCCCATCCGTTACGGAGAGTGCGGAGGGGACTGCACCAACGAGGCCAACTGGCGCTTCCTCACCCTGGACGACCACGGCCTCTTCGGCGGCTACGGGCGGATGGTGCGGGATGCCCGAGGGGGGCTGCACGCGGTGTGGCTGCGCGACACCGACGCCAACCGGATAGGCCCCGAGCGGCTGGTCTACGCCTACTGCGGCGGGGGTTGCACCCAAGGGGCCGGCTGGCAGCTCGAGGTCTTCCCCGAGGAGGACCTCGAGCCCGAGCTGCCCGCCCTGGCGGCGAGCCCCGAGGGGGAGCCGGCCATCGTCTACGCCCTGAGCAACTACGCCTCCTACGCCCGCTACTACCTCTTCCGGCAGGGGGGGAACTGGGCCCGGCGCAAGCTGGCCGAGGACGCTTCCTGGAGTGACTTCGCCCTGGCCATGGGGCCCGACCGGGGGGCCCAGCTGGCCTTCCGGCGCACCGACGGGCAGGGGCAGGATCTGCTCACCTACCTACGCTGCTCGGGCTACACCTGCGAGCAGACCAGCCAGGTGGACCTGGCCCCGGTGGCCTACCGGGGGAGCTTCTCCCTGGCCCTCAGCTCCGCCGGGGCTCCCCGGCTGGGGTTTTACTTTGGCCGCCGGGGGGACGACAACCCCGACGAGCGGGCGTACTTCTACTTAGCCTGTGACCAGAACTGCACCTCCAGGCAGAGCTGGCAGGCGGTGCGCTTTCCGCCTCCGCCCCAATCCCGCGAGCTGGTGGGGATCGGCCTGGCCCTGGACGCCCGGGACCGGCCCCGGATGGTGGTGGCCGATGATTTCGAGGTGCGGCTGCTCTCCTGCGAGGGGAACTGCGCCCGGGACGGCGCCTCCTGGCGCGCGGCCCTGGTGGAGACGGGGGATCAGATCACCCCACCCCCGCCGCCGCCTGGCGGCTGCCGGAACAACCCCCAGGCCTTCTGGTATCCCGGCTACGGGGCCAGCCTGAGCGTGAGCGAAACCGCCGCCCACCTGGTCTACGACGTGCGCAGCCTGCAGGGGTGCAACGGGACCTATGTGGGGGATGGCCCCCGGCTTATCCGCTATGCCAAACAACCCATACCGTGAGGTGCGATGATGCGCAAGATCAGGATCGTGTTGGTCGGGTTGGGAGTGGCGTTGGTGGCCTGCGGTGGCGGGCCCAAGAACATCGAGGGGACCCTGAGCGCCCCCTCCGGGGGCAGCGTGCGGGGCAGCATAGTTGCGGTCTGCCCGGTAGAGGGGGGAAGGATCTCCTGCGACGACCCACGGGCCAAGCAGGTCGAGGTAAACGCCTCCGGGCGCAGCGCGCCCTACAAGGTGGAGGGGCTCGAGGACGCCAGCTATGCGGTGGCCGCCCTGCGCGATAACGACGGGGACGGGCAACTGGGCGAGGGGGACTACTTCGGCTACTACGGTTACCCCGACGACCCGAAGGCGGTCAAGCCACCGGCCACAGGCATCAACGTTCAGATGCAAGTGCTGTCGAGGCAAAATCGCATGAGCCTGCCCTTCGGGGCTTGGTGAGGGGCTAGAGCCTGCTAGGAAGCCAAACGTAAACCATCCAGGATTTGAGAAGGCCAGCCAGTGGAAGCCCTTGGGGGTGTCGGACAGGCGTGAAGGAGGGTGGAAGCAGGCCATCCAGGCCACAGCTCGATGCCTTCCCCGGCAGCGGCCTGCTTGGCTTGCAGGCCGCTGTGGCCCTGGTCTACGAAGGCGACCTCAACCTGCACGGCCTTGGACTAGCTTTTACGAGGCTAACGAACTTTCAACTCCTCAGTGGGCTTAATTGCCCACTGCAACATCCGCACCACGAATGTTCAGCCGTTTCAATCCTCACTCGAGCTTTCGCCCGAGTGCGACCGCGACCTGAGCCAGATGTGGCTGGACCATAGGGCCTAGAGGCCCAACCGGGCACGCCACGCCTCCCAGTCCGGGAGCCGGATCCCGAGGGCCTGAAGCCTTTCGCGCTCATCCCAGATCTCCCGGGCCAGGGATAGGGCGGCCTCGAGGTCGTGGCGCGCCGCCTCGGCGAGGTTCCGCCAAAGCAGGGGAAACTCCTCCACCACGGCCAAGGCCTGGTCGGGGTCGGTGCCCCCGGGGTGAAGGAGGCACTCCCGGGTCTCCCGCCAGTGGAGCCGGGCCACCTCTAGGGGGGTGAAAAGTGAGGCGGTACTCGCAGCCATCGCACCTCCCGCCACGGCATGTTCAGGTCGCTCAGGTCTTGGACGGAGTAGCCCGTCACCAGGGTTCCGCTCCAGAAGGAGTATACCACCAACCAGTAGCGCCCTATCTTAGGCCCACGCCACTCCTCAGGCACGGCCCACTCCGTGGGCACCAGAGCGGCCAGAACCGGCCCCTGGACCCGGGTATAGGCGAAAAGGGCCGCCCCGGGGTTCAGGGCGACCTCCCGGCACAGGCGCTCGTAGTCGTCCGGGCCGACTCCCGGGGCCAGGTCGCCCTCCCGCTGGCGCTTCCTCAGGTGCCACTCCAAGGAGGTGGCCCGGTCCTTCCCCATCCAAAGGCGGTCCTCCGCGGGTACCACCCGCTCCCGCCGGTTGAAGGGCGCGTGCATGGCGCCCGCGGCCCAGAGCCAGTCCACAGGGTCGGGGTCCGCCTCGCCCCGGGCAATCCGCATGAGGCGCTCCCGGCCCTCGGGGCTGAGCCGGGGCAGAGCGGCCACGTAGGCCCCCCAAAGCTCGGGGTGGTAGTCCCGGGGGTTCGGGCTCCACTCCCAGGATTGCGGGGCGTTGCCAAGTTTCAATCCTCTACGAGGCTAACGAACTTTGCAACTCTCCCTCTAGGAAGCAGCTCCAGGTGGGGGCTCTTGGGGTCATTTTCGCACGCGGGGGAAATATGCGTCAAGCTGAGGGAGAAGAGCAGAGGTCAAAGGGAATTTTCCTGCACCTGGACGGGTGCGCACGCGAACAAGGGTAAAGGAAGGGTATGCAACCTCGAGGGGTGACCTCCTGCACGAGGAAAACCCCCAGTTTGGCACCGGGGGTGTGCATAAGGTGACCTTCGCGCTCGCTAGACGAAGTCGGGCTCCTCGAGGCGCTTCAACCCCTGGTGGCCGATGCGCCAGGTTCTACCTACGGCCTC
Organism: Meiothermus sp. Pnk-1; assembly: GCF_003226535.1. Lineage (NCBI taxonomy): Bacteria > Thermotogati > Deinococcota > Deinococci > Thermales > Thermaceae > Meiothermus > Meiothermus sp. Pnk-1. The sequence continues at coordinate 58,119 of NZ_QKOB01000012.1, forward strand.
GGGGGGAAGGAAGTAGACCGCGAGAATGTCCTCTTTCTTGTCCACCAAGACCTCGAGCCTGCCCTTGAGGTGGGCCCACTGCTCGCGGGTGAGCCGGGCCTCGAAGACCGAGTACTGCCGCCTTTCGCCAAAGCCCTTGAGCAGCTTGGCGAGTTGGGCCCGGCGGCGGTCGTCCGGGGTGTCGTAGGCGATGACCAGGTAAAGCTCTCTCATCGTACTGTGAAGGGCTCGTACTGGGGCAACTCGCCCAGGAGGTGCTTGACCAGGATGCGGGCCTGGGCCAGCAAGGTCTGGCGGTAGGAGAGGCCCTTGCCCAAAAGGGGGTGACGCACCCGCTCGGCGAGGCGTTCCTCCCAGGCCCTTAAGAACTTAGGCCAGGCTTCCTTGCGCAGCTTTGGGTAGCCTTCGGTGTCGTCGAAGTCCTCGAGGGTGAGGCGGCGGTTGTTCAGCAGGGAAAGCACCACGGAATCGGCTAGAATGCTGCGAAACTCCTCCATCAGGTCCAGCGCCAGCGAGGCTCGGCCATAACGGATCTCGTGCAGAAAGCCCACGTAGGGGTCTAGCCCGGCGATCTGGAGGGCGCTTTCGCACTCCTTGGCCAGCAAGGTGTAGGCCAACGAGAGCAGGCTGTTGGCTGGGTCGCGGGGCGGGCGGCGGCTGCGCTCGGCGAACTGGAAGCCTTCGGGCAAGAGGCTCGCGAAGGCCCGGAAGTAGGCATCGGCAGCCATCCCCTCCACCCCGCGCAAGGTATCCTCGTCCAGGGCTCCCTCGGCATCGGCGAGAGCCCCTCGGAGGGTTTCCCAGCCAGGGGCTCCGTTGCGTCTGAGGAGCACCAGGCCATTCCTGAGCTTGCCCAGCACGAAGCGCCTGGCCAGGGCCAGCTTTTGGGCCGGGTCCAGATGGGCTTTGAACTGCGCCACCCGCGCCGGGGCGTTCTTGGCCGGGGTGCGGGTCAGGCCCGCGTAGTAGGCGCCCGCAGGGGACATATAGTGCAGGCCGATGCCCTCCTGGGCGCAGTGTTTGAGGAGGGCCGGGGTCACCACCGCGTTGCCCAGCACCACGATCTCCTCCACGGCGATGAGCGGCTTTTGCAGCAGGACTTCCCGCCCAGCGCGGCGGGCTATCTTGAGGGTGCCTCCCTCCTTGGAAAGGTAGGCGTCGGGCTCGAGCACGTAGACTACACCCATCCCGCCACCCCCTTGCGCCACAGCTCGGGCTGGCAGGCCTCCCGCACGCTGCACCCCTCGCACTTGGCCGGGGGCACCTCCACTCCCGGAGGCCTGGGGCTTGCGAGAAGGGCGCGCATCCGGGCCACGGCTTCCTCCACGGCGGCGAAAAGCGCTTCCGTGAAGGCCACCTCGCGGCGGGCGTGGCTCTGGTGGTAGTAAACGAAGCCTCGCTTGGCCTCGATCCCCCGCGACTCCAGCAGGCACAGGGCCTGGGCTGCGAGCTGGACGGCGTCGGAGTGGTTGGCCTGGGGGAAAGCCCGCCCCTTCTTGTACTCCACCACCGCGGCCTCTCCTTTCCTCCACTCCAGGCGATCCACCACCCCCACCAGCCCCAGCCGATCCGACCAAACCCAAAGCCCCGAGCATTCGCCCGGCTCGGTGTAGGCCCTCTCGTGCAGGTAGTGACCCTCGATGAGGTGGTGGTTGGCGTGGAGTTCACCCAGGACGTACTCGAGGTAGAACCGCCGAGGGCAGTAGGCGACGGTGTTGACCTTGGACACAGGTAGGTAATGGGCCTCCTCCATAGGCCAGCTTTAGCAGAGCCTTGTCGCAGCATTGAGCGAATTCGCTCGTTCATGATTAGACTTAAGAGGTCGCGATTGCTGGAACGTGTCCTCAGATCCCGCGAGGGGCGCCATGACCAATGAGAACGACATTCGCCTAATTCAACGCCTGGAGGATGGTGCAGTACTGAGTGCGGCCGAGCTGGCGGAGTATTTGGGCATCAGCCGGGCCAGCGTGTACCGGGTTATCCAGCGCTGCGAGAACCGAGGATATAACATCCTACGGGAGAAGGGCCGCTTCCGGCTGGCTAGCCGCGACCGCGATGCCGGGCGCTTCGAGTTTAGCCTCAGCGCACAGCAGGCCCACGACTTGGTGGCAGCGGTGGAGAGCGTGCGCCGCCTCACGCCCTATGCTGCCGAGGCCCTCGAGGTCTTGCGCAAAACCCTCATCGGCCCCAAGCTCGAGCGCCCCTCGGCCGTCTACTACCACTCCTACGACGTGATCGATCCGAAGGTGTACCGGCGGGTTGTCGCAGCTATCGAACAGCGTAAGGTGCTCGAGCTCACCTACAAGCCCACCAACGTCAAGCGTAGTCTCAGTGAGCACACCTTCGAGCCCTATCGCATCATCTTCTGGAACGGGCATTACTACCTGGTTGGTCGTAGCCGCACTTTTAGCCACAAGCCAGGGGGTGGCCTGATGCACCTACGCCTCGACCGAATCCTCGAGGCCAAGGTCGCGGTAGCCTGGCACGAGGGCCAGAAGGTGCCCGACACCCTGACTTTCCCCGAGCCCGACTTCGACCCCCAGGCTTACGTCGAGCGCAGCTTCGGGACCTTCGGCGGCGACGGCGAGCCCGAGGAGGTCGTGCTGCACTTCCCGGCCCACAACGCCAAGGCGGCCGCCGAGGTCCAGCGCCACCCCAGCCGGGAGTTGCTTCCCCAGGACGACGGGTCGTTGATCTACAAGCTCACGGTGCCCGTCACCGAGGAGTTGGTGTGGTGGGTGGCTTCTTGGAAGGGCCTGCGGGTCCTCGCGCCTGATCACCTGCGCGAGAAGGTGCGCCGGCACTGCCTCGAGCTTGCCTATTTGAACCAGTAGTTAATCTCCTACGGAGTTGATCATTTCCCTCTCCCATCGACGTCATATCATTTCGATCCTCTACGAGGAAAAAGTACGAGGCCAGAATGGATTTCCTTAGAACGACGTTCAGCAAGCAATAATTTAGCTGCTTAAGTATGGCGCTTCAAGCCCCCGATGTTTTGGTTGATATAACGATATGGGGAGGGTTAAGGGAGGGGTTGAAAGGAGGTAAATGGTGCAGTATCATCTAGTACATAGACTTGAGACCCCGCACCACCGCCAAGCAGTACAAGGGGTCTCAGGCCAGACTCCAGAAAGGAGGTGAGGACATTATACCAAACTGGAGCATCGACGATATCGCAGACCCCCTCATGGGTGTGTCCTGGATTTAGGCAACTAGGCTGCAGTAGGGAAAGCGCCGTGTCGGACGGCGTGGAAAGGTGTGACGGGGCTGTGGGAGAAGAACCGCGAGCGGACCAGGGCCTTAGCGCTCGCTCCGGATTCGCTCCAGTGGGCCCCGGTGATCTTGAGTCTTTGGCCG
>NZ_QKOB01000013.1 GCF_003226535.1 Meiothermus sp. Pnk-1
CCTGGAAGACCTGGCTTCTCGCCTGCGCGAGAATATAGAGCGCCTCACCCCGGAAGAGAAGCAGGCCGTGGTGCGGGAGCTGGTGGAGGGGGTGACGGTGCGTCCAGGAAAGGGAGAGATTGAAGTAGAGGTACGTTACCGGTTCGGGCAGATTGCACCTCACACGGGCAAGGATTCATCGCCGCCACCAGCAAAAATTTTGCGGGAAAAGTCAGGCTGGCCTTGGCCCTCGAGACCGTCACCACCCCATCCTCCAGAGGCTGCCTGAGCACCTCCAGCGCGTCGCGGGAGAACTCCGGGAACTCGTCCATGAACAATACCCCCCGGTGGGCCAAGGAGATCTCGCCCGGCTTGGGCACCGAGCCCCCGCCGATGAGCCCGGCGTCGGAGATGGTGGAGTGCGGGGCGCGGTAGGGGGGCGTGCGGATGAGCCCCCCGCCCACGAGCTTGCCCGCCGCCGAGTGGATGCGGGTAACTTCCAGGGCCTCTTCGCGGGAGAGGGGCGGCAAAAGCCCCGGCATCCGCTTGGCCAGCATGGTCTTGCCCGAGCCCGGCGTGCCCACCATCAGCAGGTGGTGGCCCCCGGCGGCGGCGATCTCCAAAGCCCGCTTGGCCTTGGCCTGTCCTCTCACGTCGAGCAGGTCGGGGACGGCCTCGAGCGCATCCACGCTCTCAGGGGGCGGGGTGGGCTCCAAGGAGCACTCGCCGGTGAGGAACCCAACCGCCTGGCGCAGGCTCTGAGGGCCATAGACCTCGACCCCCTCGATCAGGGCTGCCTCCCGCGCCGAGGCCGCGGGTATCAGCAGTTTGAAGCCCTCGGCCAGGGCGCCCAGGGCCAGGTTGACCCCGCCCGGCACGGCCCGCAGTTCCCCGTCCAGCCCCAGCTCCCCCGCCGCTGCAATCCCCTCGAGGCCAGCCTGCGGCACCACCCCCTGGGCGCACAGCAGCCCCAGGGCGATGGGCAGGTCGTAGTGGCTGCCCTCCTTGCGCTGCTCGGCGGGGGCCAGGTTGACCACTACCCGCCCCTGGGGGTAGGGAAAACCCGAATTCTTGAGCGCCGAGCGCACCCGTTCGCGCGATTCCTCCACGGCCTTGTCGGGCAGGCCGACGACGGTGTAGCTGGGCATCCCCGCGGAGACGTCCACCTCCACGGTGACGGGGAGGGCCTCGAGGCCGTAAAGGCTATAGGTTCGTACTTGGGCAAGCATCCGATTCCAGAGTCTATCCGAAAGATGCCGTCCTGTCGTGTCGCGGGTATATTGACAATTAGTATCAGATAGTGCAATTTGGGGATTGAAAGGAGGCTTTGATGGCGGATGACGAAGTATTGACCCTCGAGGAAGCCGCGGCCCTGCTCAAGGTCAGCGAGACGCTGGTCTACCAGCTCGCCCGCTCGGGCAGCCTGCCGGGGCGCAAGGTGGGGCGGGAGTGGCGTTTTTTACGTTCGGCGCTGCTGGAGTGGCTCAGGGCTCCGGCGAAGGAGGAGGGCGTGAGGGAAGGCGTGGTGCAGCTCGACAGGTTCGGCGGGGAGTACAAGGTGGAGAACGGCCGGGAGCACGTGGCGATGTGGCTGCCGCTGAGCCTGGAGGAGAAGGAGCGGCTGCTCGAGAAGGCGCTGCGGGAGGGGCGGAGCCTCAGCGCGATGGTGGCCGACTATCTGCGGGAGTGGCTCGAGAAGTGAGCGCGGTTCTTGATGGCGCGGGCAGGCTCGGTACAATGGCAAGATGCGCCTTCGGCTGACCCTCGGAAGCGTCCTCTCCCTGTTTCTCTCCGGCATCATCGCGGCCAGTCCCGGAGGGCTTCTGCCCCAGTGGCAGGAGGCTTTCGAGGTGGGCTCGAGGCTCTCGCTGTACTTCAACCTGTACCTGGCGGGGCTGTTGGCGGGGCTAACCCTCTCCCGCCTCACCCCCGCGCGCCATCCGTGGTTTTCGCTGGCGATGGCCTTGGCCGGGCTGGGGCTGTTAGGGGTGGCTTCGGCACGGAGCTTCGAGACCATCCTGTGGGCGGCCTTCCCGCTGGGGTTGGGCGTGGGGGCGATCAACCTCAACGGCAACAGCCTGCCCGGCGAGCTCTACCCCGAGCGGCGCATGGTCGTGCTGAGCCAGGTCAACGCGGCTTTTGGCCTGGGGGCCATCGCCACGCCCTTTCTGGTGAGTCTCTTCCCTTGGCGTGAGGTCTTGGTGGTCTTTGCCCTGACGGCCTTGGCGGGGGCGCTGCTGGTGTGGAGGGCTCCGGCGGGCCAGGTGGTCAGGGTGGCCAATGGGCATGGGGTTGCGGGCTGGATGTGGCTGCTGGCGCTGGCGACCGCCATGTACGCCGGTCTCGAGCAGGGCTTTGCCACCTTCTCCGGGGCCTACTTTAAGGAGCTGGGCTACCCCACGGCGCTGGCGGGAGCCCTGCTCTCGCTGTACTGGGTGGCCTTCACCGTAGGGCGCCTGCTGTTGAGCTACTGGGTGGCCCGCGATCCCCTGCGGCACCTGACCTGGCTGGTCTGCGGGGCGGCAGGGGTGGCGCTGCTGTACTTCCTGCCACCCTTGCCGCTGCTATTCCCCCTGGCGGGGTTGCTGATCGGCCCCATCTTCACCACCCTCATGACCCTGGGCCAAGAGCGGATGGGCGTCAGCGCCGTGGCCTACGCGCTGTATGCCGGAGCCGGTGGAAGCACCTTGATTCCGGCGCTGTTGGCCCTGCTGCCGGTCACGGGGGTTCCCTGGGGCCTGCTCGGGGCCAGCCTGGCCCTGCTGACCCTGACCCACAGCCTCAGGAGGCTCGATGCGCGCCTTGCTCTTTGACCTCGACGGCACCTTGGCCGACACCGACCGCCTGCACGAGCAGGCCTGGCTCGAGGTCCTGCTCCCCCACGGCATCCGGGGGGATCACGCCTTCTACCAGCAGCACATCAGCGGCCACCTCAACCCCGAGATCGTATCCCGGCTGCTGCCCCACCTCTCGCCACTCGAGCGCACCGCCTTGATCGAGGCCAAAGAGCAGCGCTTTCGCGAGCTAGCGCAAGATCTGGAGGCCCTGCCGGGGCTGGAGGAGCTGTGGCGCTGGGCGAGGGAGCGGGGCTTGGCGCTGGCCTTGGTGACCAACGCCCCGCGCTCCAACGCCGAGCACGTGCTCCAGGCGCTAGGCCTGGAGTTCGACCTGGTGGTGCTGGCCGAGGAGCTGGCCGCCGGGAAGCCCGATCCCCTGCCCTACCGCACCGCCCTAGAGCGGCTGGGGCTGGAGCCCGCCGAGGCCCTGGCCTTCGAGGACTCCCCCTCAGGAGTGAGGGCCGCCGTAGAGGCGGGGATTCCTACCATTGGCCTCACCACCGGCCATCCCCCCGAAGCCCTAAAACGCGCCGGGGCCTTTCTCCTCGTTAGGAATTTCCGCGATCCCCAGCTGTGGAAGCAGCTCGAGCGGAGCTAGAGGGCATATTGCGCGAACGCCGCTTCGTCAAAGCGGCACCGCACCAGGTCTTCCCAGTACAGCCAGCCCTCCCGAAGCGGAGGGAACTCCAAAAAACCCCCCTCCGCCTTGAGATGGAAGGAGAGTTCACTGGGTTCATCCACCCCTTCCTGAAAAGCCAGCAGGGCCGTCTGCCAGGCCCCGAAGCTCGACTGGGCCTGGGAACCGACCATTGCCCGCTTGCCCGCTTGTCGCGCCAGGGTCAGCATCTCCAGCGTCCAGGTGACCCCGCTGCGCGCGGGTTTGAGGTTCAAGACGTCGAAGGTGTCGAGCAGCAGTTCGCGGCGCAGGTCGCGCAGGGTGAAGCACGAATCATCGGCGATGATCGGCAAAATCTCCGCCGCCCTGAGCCTTTTCCGGGCCAAGACCTCCTCCGCGGGCAGGGGTTCTTCGACGTACAAAAGCCCGGCCTTGGCCCACTCCCGTAGATAGGCCTCGGCCTCCTCGAGGCCCAGGGTCTCGTTGGCATCGGCATAAAGGGCGATGTCGGGAAAGCGTTGGCGGAGCAGGGCAAGGCGCTCGAGGTCGCCTACCAGGTCGCGGCCCACCTTCACCTTGAGCACCCGCACCCCCGCCTCGTAGACCGCTTTTGCGTCTGCTAGCATCTCCTCGGGGTCGGCGATCCCCAGGATATAGCTCACCCGGACCCGCCGGTGGTGGGGCTCCAGCACCCCCCATAACTCCTGTCCCTGGCTCCTCGCCCAGGCTTCCCAGATCGCGGTGTCAAGGCCACCTTTGGCGGTATGGTTGCCGGGGAAGCCCTCCAGCACCGCCCGGATTCGCAAGGTGTCCTCGGCCTCGAGCCCCAGAAGCCGGGGCGTGAGGTACTCGAGCGCCGCCCGTACGCTCCCCACCGTCTCGCCGTAGATGGTTGGGCGGGGGGGGATCTCGGCCCGCCCAATGGCGCCGTCGGAGAGCTCGACCTCGACCAGGAGGTGCTCGAGGTCGGTCAGCTCGCTCGATTTGCCCCAGCGCAAAGCCCCTTTGAGGGGAAGCCGGAAGGGCCGGAGGGTGATGCGGGTGATGCGGGCCATAGGCTAAACGCTATAGAGGCGAGCCGCGAAACGCAAGACGCCCTACGAAACTCCGGATGGCCTCGACTTCCTCTTCGATCGTCAAGGCCTCGGTGTCGAGGAAGAGGGCCCGGGGGCTATTTTGCAAGACCTGGCGGGCTCCTTCGGGGTCGTAGTTCTTGCGCTCCTCCGCCACGATCTTGAGCTTGGCGATGAGGTCTTCGGGGGGGATGCCCCAGGAGAGGGCTTGCTCGAGCTCATCCTGCGAAAGCACTCCCTGGGCCAGCTCGTGGATGGCCTTCAAGTCGGCGGAGCCTACCTGCATTTGGTCGAAGCTGTCCCTTCGGTGCAGCAACCGCGACAGCCGGGTCAGGTCTTTCGCCTCGAGGACGATAAAGTAGCTTTTAGGAAGGTGCTCGAGGGCATAGCCCACCTCGGCCCTGCCCCGCAGCCCGTCGAACAGCAAGGGCCAGGTGGGCCGGGCATGCGCGTTTGCCAGCGCCTCGGCGACCCCGCCGGGGTGCTCCTCACGGAAGCGGCGGGTGAGCGCGAAGCGCGCGGCGCGGTCGAGGGGGGGCTTAGCCCCGAAAAGCGGCAACACGTAGCGGTCCACTACCTCGCGGCGGTCGGGGAGGGTGGGGTACTCGAGGGCACGCAACACGCTCGACTTACCCACCCCGGTAAGGCCGACCAATACCAGCAAAGGCAAGTCGCGAAGCGGAGCGGCGTCGGCAGGGTGGGGCTCGCCGGGAAGATACAGCGGATGAAGCATGCGGCCATTAAACCTCAAGTTTTTGTGAGCATGGGCAAACCCGGGCCACCCCACTCCCTTGCTATGATGGGGCGATTCCGCACCCGCTGCGCTGCGGCGGGGCGTCTGGAGGAGACGATGAAGAGAATGCTCGCCACCCTTACCGTGCTCGCCGGTCTGGCCGCCGCCCAGGCCCCCGCCTACCCCGAGAACACCGTCGGGGTGGGGTATGGCTTCAACCGGGGCCTCACCCTCCAGGGCAGCCTGGGCCTGCCCTTCAGCCCCTTGGGCATCGACACCGGGCTGGACGTGGAAGCCATCCTGCCCAATGCCCCCTCAGTATGGGTGCTGGCCAAGGCTAATTTGCTGCCCGCGCTGACCGTAGGCGATCTTCCCATGTCGGTGGGGCTGGGGCTCGATCTGCGCTATATCAATAGCGGATTCGGTATTCACCTGGAGCCGCTGGCTACCCTCGAGGTCCCCGGTGGAGCCATCTCCGCGTCCCTGGGGCTGGGCTACCAGGATGGTTTCCACCTGGCCTACGGGCTAGGGGCGCGATTTTACTTAGATCCAGTAGCCCTGGAAGCGGCCACCTCCGATCGCTACCCGCTGAAGATCTCGCTGCTGTACCTGTGGTAAGGCAGGGAGCTGAACTTGGTCGGGTAGACTGATTCGGGCGGCGAGTCCAGCCTCCCGGTGCAGTTATGACCTCGAGACCCACAGCTTTTCCCGCCCGACCCAAGAGGGCCTGGCGCTTTAACCCGGCCCACCTTTTCGCCCTGCCCGCCATCGGGCTGCTGGCGCTGTTCATCCTCTATCCCTTTCTCGACGTGCTGCGGTTTTCCACCTGGGATTGGTCAGGCCTGAGCGAACCCAAGGAGGTGGGGCTGGAAAACTACCGCCGGATCCTCACCGACGCGGCCTTCTGGGCTAGCCTGCGCACCACCTTGTACTTCATGGCCATGGCCCTGCCGGCTTTCGTGCTGCTGGCCGTGCTGCTGGCCTTGGCCCTGGACGGCCAGCGCTACGAGCGCCCGGTCAAGGCGCTGTTGTTCCTGCCGGGGCTGGTCACGCTGGGGGGGGCTACCCTCTCCTGGTACACCCTCTTCGCCCCCGAGTACGGGGCTCTAGCCGCCCTTGTCCCCATCCCCCGCTGGGACCAGGAGGCGTTCTGGGCCTTGGTGTTGGTGGTGCTCTTCACCCTGTGGCGGCACGTGGGGTACGGGGTGCTGGTGGTCTCGGCGCGGCTCAAAGCGATCCCCAGGACGCTTCTGGAGGCCGCAGCGGTGGACGGCGCTAGCGCCGCCCAGGCCTTCCGCTACATCACCCTGCCCCTGCTCCGCCCCGCCGTTACCTTCTTGCTGGTCATCGGCACGGTGCTGGCCTTGCAGTCGTATAGCGCGGTGTTTTTGCTCACCCGTGGAGGCCCCTTCGGGGGTACCCGGGTGCTCGGCTACTACCTTTACGAGAGTGGCTTCGAGAACTTCCGGCTAGGCTACGCCGCCGCCGTCACGGTGATCGTGCTGGTCCTGACCCTCAGCTTCGCCTACGCCCAGGCCCGGTTGCTGCGGGAGGGCGAATGATCCGCCACCTCTTCGTCTCGATCACCGCCCTTTTGGTCGCCCTGCCCTTTTTGTGGATGGCCTTCGCCGCCTTTATCCCGCAGGAGATCGTGTATTCGGGAGAACTGTTCCGCCGCTTCGGCTTTACCCTGGCGAACTTCCAGGTGCTGGCCAAGGAGGGGTTTTGGGGGCGGATGGGATTTTCGCTGGTGGTCTCGAGCCTGGTCACTTTTTTGCAGCTCTTCACGGCTTTTCTGGCCGCCTACGCGATCAAGGAAGGGCTCCGGGTGCTCCCCTTCTTCCTGCTCTTGCTGGCCGTACCCGCCGAGCTATTGCTGGTTCCCCTGTACGGCCTGCTCAAGGGCCTGCACCTGCTCGATACGGTCTGGGCCCTGATCCTGCCCTTCGCAGCCAGCCCTTTCACGGTATTTTTGCTCTATGGGGCGATGCGCTCGATCCCCGAGGAGCTGCTCGAGGCCGCCCGGCTAGACGGGGCGGGGCACCGCGTTTTGCTCAGCCGCATCCTCTTCCCCCTTATGCGCCCTACGCTGGTGGCCGCCGGGGTGCTGGCCTTCGCCGCGCACTGGAACCTGGTGCTCTATCCGCGCGTCGTGGCCGGGGAGGAATGGAAAACCGTGCAGACTTGGCTCACCGACCTCCAACGTAAATACCCCGCCGACTGGGGGATCCTCTCGGCGGCGGCTTTGGCGGCTACGCTCCCGCTGGTGCTCGTCTATCTGGCCTACGAACGGCGGGTGGTGGAGAGCGTGGAGGAAGGCTTGAAGGGGTAGATGCAGCCGCCAAACTTCTCAAACATCTTCGTGGCAAACTGGCTAGGGGTCGGGGCATCCCTCCGGCCTTCGAGGTGAACATGCTGCACCGTCTGGGAATCGTCATCTTCGTTGTGCTCGGCTTGGGGCTGGCCCAAAAGCCGCTCGAGATCACCCTCTGGCATACCGCCGGGCCGCCTGGCCAGGAACCCTTCGAGGCCATGGTGGCGGAGTTCAACGCCGCCCAGAGCCAGTACAAGATCACCCCGCGCTACCAGGGCGATTACCGCGAGGCCGGGCTCAAGCTGCTCTCCGCGCTGCGGGCGGGGAGTGCTCCTACCTTGTTCCACGCCGAGATCTCTTTCCTGGGGCAGATGGTCAAGGAGGGGATCGCGCTGCCGCTGGACGAGCACCTGGGCAACCTGCCCAACGACTTCTACCCGGGCTTCCTCGAGACCGGCCGATTTCAGGGCAAGACATATGGGCTACCCATCGGGCTTTCGGTGCCGATCTTCTTCTATAACGCCGACCAGTTCCGCGCCCGCAATATCTCGGTCCCCACCGACTGGAGCCAAGTGGCCGAAGCGGCAGCCAAACTCTCCGGCCGCGCCGCCAAGGGGCTCATCGTCTCCAGCGATATCTGGAGCTTCAACGTCCTGGTGATGAGCCGTGGAGGCAGCCTGACCAACGCCCAGGGCCGAGCGGACTTCACCCACCCCAAGGTGGTGGAATCGCTCGAGTTTTTGCAGAAGATCGTACGCGCAGGCCACGCCCAAAGCCGCAACATCGCCGAGGCCCAGTTTTCGGTGGCCGACTTCCTACGCACCAAGGCCTTTATGGGCCTGGCCCCCATCACCATCTGGCCGCTGATCGAAGACCGCGCCCCCATTCCCTTCCGCCTGGGGGTGGCCGCCGTGCCGCTGGAGCAGGGCGGGAGGGTTCCGCTGGCGGGCGGGGCGCTGGTGGTGCTCAAGGGGGCCAGCCCGGAGCAGGTCAGGGGCGCGGTGGCCTTCTGGCGCTTTCTGATGGAGCCCAGGAACATCGCCCGCTGGGTCAAGGCTACCTACTACTTGCCCATGCGCCGCAGCGCTCAGCCCCTGCTCGAGGACTTCTATAAAGAAGACCCCCGCCGCCGGGTGGCCTTCAGCCAGGTGGAAGGAGCGGGACCCTGGATCCAAGACCCTGAGATGACGGTGTGGTACGCCTATTTGGAAGAGGCGCTGGAAAAAGCCCTCAAGGGCAATGTCCCCGCCCGCCAAGCGCTCGAGGAGGCCCAGCGCAAGGCCGCTGCCGTCGAACGCAAATAAGCTCGAGGCCCGCCGCCACTTCGCGGGTTGGGGTTTCCTCCCACCGACCTGCCCTTTCCCATGACAAATCGCCATTATGCAAAGGTAAAATGGGCGGCATCGGTGCAGGAGGGAACTGTGAAGCGAGTTCTAGCGTGGCTTTTTCTGGCCTTTAGCCTGGCCTTTGCGCAGGTAGAGATCCCTTTCTGGCACGCCATGGACGGGCCAGCGGGCCGGGCCATCGACCAGTTCGCCAAGGAGTTCAACGCCAAGCAGCGCAGCTTCCGGGTAGTTCCGGTGTACAAGGGCGACTACCGCGACGAGGAAAATAGTTTGGTCTCCGCGCTGCGGGCAGGGGGCGCGCCGGTGCTGTACCAGGCCGAGGTGGTGTTCTTCCCTCGCCTGGTGGCCGAGGGCAGCGCGGTAGCCCTGGACGATCTGGTGCGCGGTTTGCCTTTTGAGGGGGATTTGTTCGAGGCGGCCTGGGATTATGGAATCATCGGCGGCAAGCGCTATGGGCTCCCCTTCAATACTTCCACCCCGGTGCTTTTCTTCAACGAGAACCAGCTGCGGGCCAGGGGCTTGAAGGTCCCGACCAACTGGAAGGAGTTCGAGGAGGTCGCTCGAGCGCTGAGCAGCCGCCAGAGCCGGGGCTTCATCGCACTCACCGAGTCCTGGACCTTCGAGGCAATGGTCACCAGCCGTGGGGGCAACCTCGTGACCCCCGACGGGAAACCCAACTTTACTTCCCCCCAGGTGGTGGAGGCCCTCGAGTTCCTGCAAAACCTGAACCGCAGCGGGGTCATCTCGGTGCGCAACCTGGCCGAGGCCACCTTCGCCCAGCTCGACTTCGTGCGCACCAAGGGCATGATGGTCTTCGCCTCTATTGCCAACTGGCCTGCGGCGGAGAACTTCTCGTTTGCCTTCAAGCTGGGGGTAGCTCCGGTGCCGCGCGAGCCAGGGGGCAAGGTACCTTTGGGCGGGGCGCAGCTGGTGGTGTTGCGGGGGGCCAGCCCCGAGCAGCAGCGCGGGGCGGTGGAGTTTTGGAAGTACCTGATGGAACCCGAGGTCGTCGCGAGGTGGGTGCAAGCTTCATATTACGTGCCGATACGAAAATCGGCAGAACCCTTGCTCGAGGGCTTCTATAAGGAAAACCCCTACCGCCGGGTGGCCTTCCAGCAGGTAGGATACGCCCAGCCCCGCCCACGGGTGCCGCAGTTCGCGGTGTGGCGGAACTTTTTGGAGGAGGCCTTGGAAAAAGCCCTCAAGGGCAACGTCCCCGCCCGCCAAGCCCTCGAGGAGGCCCAGCGCAAGGCAGAAGCGGCCAGATAGCCAGGTAAAAACCCTGCTCGATGGGTTCTCCCAAGGGCTCAAAGGCGCGGGGCTCCACCAGCGGTGTGCGATATAAACACCGTTCCCGGGTCGTTGGGGTTAGCGTAGGATCACCATGCGCTTGGGTTTCAGCCCCCTCACCGCTGGCCTCGAGTATCCTGCCGCTTTTGACTTGGCGGCCGAGCTAGGGCTGCTATTGGAAATCGCTTACGACCAACACGAAATGGACCCCCGGCTGCCTTCGGCTCGAGAACTCGCCGAGATGGGCCGTGCGGCCGGGGTGGGCTTTACCCTGCACCTGCCCTTCGTGGATCTCAACCTGGCCAGCCTGGTACCGCTGGCTTGGAAAAGCTCCCTCGAGCGCACCCGGGCCGCCCTCGAGTTCGCTCACACCATCGGGGCCGCCTGTGCGGTGATGCACACCGGGCAGGTTCCCCTCAGGAGCGACGTCGCCCTCAAATATGCCCGGGCCAGACTGGCCGAGGCCCTGGCCGCGCTCCAGCCCTCCCCCACCCCCATCGCGCTCGAGAACACCCACCTCTCCCAGGAGGATCTTGTGGAGGGGGTGGATGAGCTCAAGCACCTGCTCGCCGATCACCCCGCCTACGGCTTCTGCCTCGACGTGGGGCACGGTCAGATCGAGCTGGGTCCAGGGGGTTACAAGCGCTACTATCAGGCCCTCTCGGACCGCCTCATCCATTGGCACCTGCACGACAACCAGGGACAGCAGGACGAACATCTGGTAGTAGGCGAGGGCACCGTGGACTGGGCCTGGGTGCGCCGCAAGCTCCAGGGCTTTAGCGGAACGGCAGCCCTCGAGGTGCAAGGCGGTGCCGAAGGGGTGCGCCGCAGCGTGGCGATCCTGCGGGGTGAGGCGCTGGGATAAGGGGACAAAAGTTGTGACTATAATTCATCCGTTATGGCCGGTTAAGGGACATTTGCCCCGACCGTCTTAACTACACTTGTCACGAGGGGGCACCGCCCACGCCGTGATCTGGTAATCTTTGGTACGGTTGCCAGGCACTCCAGACTGGCCAGGAGGAAGATAGATGCCCATCGAGCGGATTGAGGTCTACATCGACAACGCGAAAGAACCCATCCAGGTGCTCAAGGAGCCGCCCTTCAAGGTCAACCTCGATACCACCAAACTCCCCGACGGCGATCACCTGATGCGGGTAGTGACTTATTACCGTGGAGGCGGAAGCGAAGTCAAAGAGATTCCCTTTAAAGTGAGCAATACCCCCGGGGTGGCGGTGGAGGGGCTCGAGGAGGGCAAAGAGGTCAGCGGGAACCTCGAGATGACCATCCGAGTTGGCGATCCCCAGCTCCCTCCTCCGCCCTCACGCTTCCCCCTGGTGGGCTTCCTCGTCACCGCGGTGGTGGTGCTGGGAGGGGTCTGGGGCTTCTTCGCCCTCAATCCGGGGTTCAACGAGGTGATCAAGGAAGTGGCGAAGACCGAAGCCGCCGCCGAAGGTGGGCACGGCACCACGGGCGGCGCGCAGGCTGGAGGCGGGGAGGCTATCCCTGTAGATCAGGCCCTGCTCACCAAAGGCGAGACGGTTTTCAGCGCGAACTGCGCGGGCTGCCACCAGGCAAGCGGCACTGGGGTGCCCGGGGCGTTCCCACCCCTGGCCGGAAACCCCAACCTGGCCGATGCTGAGCACGTGGTCAAGACCGTTATCCACGGCCTTACCACCGGGGTCACGGTGAACGGGACGAAGTACACCCAGCCGATGCCGGCCTTTGCTCAGCTTTCCGATGAGGAAGTCGCGGCGGTCGCCACCTATGTCCGCAACAGTTGGGGCAACAAGTTTGGCGGCGTAAAGCCCGAACAAGCCAAAGCCGCCCGATAAGGAGGGAGCATGTACCGCAACGATAACGTGATCCCCACCTTCTCGCTGTTGTTTGCCGTGACGCTTTTTGTGATGGCGATGCTCAACCGCCAGCACATCAGCCGCTTGGCGGGCGAGAACGTGGATCACCTCTCGGTGGGCGGGATTGGGCTCATCGCCTTTGCCCTGGTGCTGTTTGTCTACGGGTTCATCGGCCTGCTGTCGAACTGGCTGGAGGGCCAGGAGCTACACCCCGGCATCCGCCAACCCGAACCCGGCAGCGCCCCGGTGACTGCAGGCATCGTACTGTCGCTTTTGTTGGTGATGCTCTCCGGCTTTTTTGTGCGGCTCATCACCTTCTCCTACGCCGCCAATCCCCTCAAGCCCGCGGAAGTGGCCGCCGCCAACCCCACCTGGCTGCAGGGGTTGATCTTCGCGGGGATGATGTTGGTGATTGCTTTTCTGGCCGCCTTGTACAAAAAGTTCTTCCTGCCCGAGGAGGTGGTGGCCGAAGACGAGAAGGGGGATTTCCCCTGGTAAGCTGCCTTACCCCAACCTGTGCGCAGCGGTAGCAAAATAAGAGGCAAAACATGGAACACACTGAACACTCGATTGATCCGGTGCAGGAGCAACAAGAGCACATCAAGCGCCGGGCCGTGTTGCAAGCGGCCATCGGAGTGGGGGTGGGGCTATCGGTGCTCTCGACTTTGTACGTGGGTGTGGGCTTCATCCCCAAGGTAGTGATCACCCCGGAGAAAGAGCCGGTGAAGGCTGGGGATGTGCTGGTTTGGGCGCAGGGAGCCAAGGCCGGGCAGGACATTACCCCCGCCGACCTCCAAGCGGCCCAGAAGTCCGATCCACCTTTCATCATCGCTTACCCCAAAAACCCCGAGAACAACGTGGTCAAGAGCCAGCTCGCCACCAACACCATCATGGTGATGCAGCTCGAGCCCTCCTCCCTGAGCCCGGAGACGGCAAAATACGCGGCCCAGGGGATCGTGGCCTACTCGGCCATCTGCAAGCACCTGGGGTGCACCATCAGCCAGTGGAAGAATAACGTGTGGCACTGCCCCTGCCACGGTGGGGAATACGATCCGCGGCAAGGCGCCAAAGTGGTGGCGGGGCCGCCGCCCGGCCCGGTACCGCAATTGCCCATCAAGCTCGAGGGCAACCGCATCGTGGCCGCAGCGGGGTTCTTGTTCAAGCCCGGGGCCGATGTCTAGGAGGGGAGCATGTATAAGTGGTTGGACGAACGTCTAGACCTCCATAGGCTCAACAGCAAGCTCTTCCGTAAGGCTTTCCCGGTGCATCACACCTTTTTTCTGGGTGAGATTACCCTCTTTGCCTTTGTCGTGCTGGTGCTCACCGGGGTCTTCCTGACCCTGAACTACGAGCCTTCCATCCGCGAGGTCACCACCCCCGACGGCCAGAAGCTGCCCGCGGCCTATGCTTCCATTCTCTACATCGACTCCCTGCCCTTTGGAGCGGTGATCCGCAGCCTGCACCACTGGTCGGCCCACATCATGATCGCGGCGGCTTTCTTGCACATGATCCGCATCCACCTCTCGGGAGCCTACAAAAAGCCCCGCGAGCTGAACTGGTTGGTGGGAATCGGCCTGTTGGTGCTGGCCATCGTCACCGCCTTCACCGGTTACGCCCTGCCCTTCGATAACTACGCCATCACCGCGACCAAGATCGGCTACGAGATCGGGGCAGCCGCGCCTTGGGTGGGTGGGGTGTTGGTCAACATCCTCTTTGCCGGAGAGTTTTCCAACACCAACACCCAGATGATCCCCCGGCTCTTCTCGGTGCACGTGTTGTGGCTACCCCTAACCCTGATCGCCCTCATCGGGCTGCACCTGCTGATCATGGTCAAGCAAAAGCACACCCAGCCCAAGTACGCCGAGCGGGTCAGCCCGGGCAAGATCCTGGGCGTTCCGGCGCTGCCCTCCCAGGGGATCATGGCGGGGATCTTGTTTCTGGTCTATGTAGCGGTGGCCACGCTGATCGCGGGGATCTTTCTGGCTCACCCGGTCCAGGCCTATGGCCCCCCTACCGCCAACACCCCGGCGGTCAAGCCCGATTGGTACTTCCTATGGATCTACGGGATCTTGCAGATGATCCCCAGCAACTGGAAGTTTGAGCTGTTGGGAGCCACCTTCGGACCGCAGTTCTGGGGCGGGATCTTCGTGCCTACGCTGATCATCCTGGGTGCAGCGGCCATCCCCTTCATTGATACCCAGCCCCACAAACAGCGCTACCTCGAGCTCCCCAGCCAGCACCCCGGACGCACCAGCTTTGTCATCGGGATGCTGATGTTCTACATCATGGCCACCCTGGCCGGCTACAAGATCGACCTCAACCTGCCCAATGCCCTGCTATGGGTACTGGTGCTGTTTGTGCCGATCCTGACCGGGGTGGTGGCCTATGTGATCCTGCGGGCTTTTTACGGCAAGGCCTCACAAGAGTCTCAGGTAGGGGGCCTACAGGGCTCAGCTGCCGACGATTGATGCCCCGAGAAGCCAGGGCCTCACCCTCCCCACCTCGGGGAGGGTTTTTGATTTGACCCCTCCCGGCTCGAGGTGTATGTTAATAGCGTAATCAAAGGGGGTATTTATGGGGATTCGACTCGATCTGGTAGGGCTGGTGGTGCGGGACATGAAAGCTTCGCTGGACTTTTACCGCCGTCTGGGATTTGACCTTCCGGCAGAAGCCGACCGGGAGGGGCACGTCGAGGCGAGCTTGCCAGGCGGGCTGCGCTTTGCCTGGGACACCCTGGAGGTGATGCGGAGCTTCGACCCCAGCTATGAACTTCACCCTGTACACGCCGGAGCCTACCTCTGCGACAGCCCCGCCGAGGTGGACGCCAAGTACGCCGAGTTAGTAGGGGCTGGTTACCAAAGCCATAAAGAACCCTGGGACGCCTTCTGGGGCCAGCGCTACGCCCAAGTCAAGGACCCCGACGGCCATACCGTGGACCTGTTTGCCCCCCTCTAAAAGCTTCAGCCCGCTCACACCATGATGTTGCGGCGGGTCTAAGCTTTAGGGGATGAGCTATCGCCAGATATACCTCAAGGAGGTAAACCCCCAGGCCGTGCGCGGGGTGTTGGGAGAGCGCAGCGGAACCGTCTCGAGCGTGGACGGCTACGCGGTGGTCACCCTCCCTCCTCCCACCTTCGAGACCTATTACGCCCAACAAGATGAGATCGTTCCGTTGGCCGAAGAACTCTCGCGCAAGCTCGAGGCCCTGGCTTTGGCGGTGCTGAACCTCGAGGACGAGCTGCTGTTGTTCTGGATCTACGACCGGGGCGAACAAATCTTCGCCTACGACTCCAATCCCATGTATTTGGGCTGCCCGGTCTGCTCGTACGTGAGCGAAACGGTAAAACCCGAAGCGGGAGACATCGAGCGGCTGGCCCGGCCATTCGGTCATCCCGAGAACGCCCGCGCGCTCAAATCGTGGATCTACCGCAAGCGCGGTCTGGGCTTCTTGCAGGAGCAAAAGCGCCACGCCGAGATCGCCCGGCTTTTGGGGCTGCCCGCTCCTTTTGGGAGTTCGGTAAAGTAGCAGTATGGCGAAATTCAAAGCCCTGATCCTCGAGGCCGAAGGCCAGCCGCAGATCCGCGAGATCGACGAGGCCGAGCTTCCCGCCGGAGACGTGCGGGTGCGGGTGGAGTACTCCAGCCTCAACTTCAAGGATGGGCTGGCCATCACCAACCAGGCCAAGGTGATCCGCAGCTACCCCATGGTTCCGGGCATTGATTTCGCCGGGACGGTAGTGGAGTCGGCCTCGCCGGAGTACCAACCGGGGGACCGGGTGCTCCTGACCGGATGGAGGGTAGGGGAGGTCCACTGGGGCGGGATGGCCCAGATGGCCCGGGTGAAAGCCGAGTGGCTGGTGCCGCTACCCCCCGGGATGAGCCCACTGCAGGCCATGGGCATCGGCACGGCGGGGTTTACGGCAATGCTGGCGGTGAAGGCGCTGGAGGAGCACCGCCTCTCCCGGGAACGCGAGGTGCTGGTAAGCGGGGCAGCAGGCGGGGTGGGGAGTATAGCTGTAGCCTTGCTGGCCCAGCAGGGCTACAAGGTGGCCGCCTCTACTGGCCGGAAAGACGCCTACGAGTACCTGAGGGCGCTAGGGGCTACGAGCATCATCGAGCGTGCTGAGCTGGCGGCCCCGGCTAAGCCCCTCGAGTCCGAGCGCTGGGCCGGGGGGGTGGATACGGTGGGCGGGGAAATCCTGGCCAAAGTGCTGGCCCAGACCGCCTACGGCGGCAGCGTGGCGGCTTGCGGCAATGCAGGAGGGCCTGAGCTCAAGACCACGGTCTTCCCATTCATCCTGCGCGGGGTGAACCTCCTGGGCATCGAATCGGTAATGTGTCCGCGGGAAAAGCGGCTCGAGGCCTGGAGGCGCTTAGCCCAGGACCTGCCTATGGAGCGGCTCGAGGCCATGATCCAGGTGGTACCCCTGGGCGAGGTTCCCCGCCTAGCCCAGGAGATCCTCAAGGGGCAGGTGCGGGGGCGGGTGGTGGTAGACGTCAACGCCTGAAAAGCAGCTTGAAACTCTCTTGGCCTCTTTTCATCGGCTACAATGAGGAAACCCCAGACCTGAATCTGGGGAACGCCAAGCCCGAAAGGAGGGGTTTCTATTCGTTGATCGCGCTGCCCGTCGGCGCACGCTGAGCACGTCGCTTAGGAATCTCGACGAACTGCCACCATGCCGTATGCCACGGCACGATGGAGCATCTAAGTCGGCAGGGTGATGCCCGAGCATCCACAACAATTCTCGGGAGAAAGGTCAGAAGCAGTGTAAAAGAGGTGTTCGATGAAAACGCTTGTTCTAGGAGCCGGCGTAGCCGGACTGGCCGCCGCTCAGGAGCTGAGAAGGGCAAACCACCAAGTCACCGTACTCGAGGCCCGCGACCGCGTCGGAGGACGCATCCACACCAACCGTAGCTTTGCCGCTGTACCTATCGAACTAGGAGCCGAGTTCATCCACTCTTCACAGGTTCCTACTTGGGCTCTGGCCCAGACGTTCCAGCTCAGAACCTACCCCATCAACCAACAAGACGACACCCTGGTGCGCCTGCCGGATGGGCGTTTGCGCTCGGTAGCGGAGGTAGGCTACCAGCAGCGGTGCTTTGCGGACATCCGGGCGCTGGCCTGGCCCGAGGCCAGGGGGGAGGAGTCGTTGGCGGAGTATCTAAGGCGTAATGGTCTCCACGGCGACCGGATCCCTTATAAGCTGCAGGAGTACATCTCCGATTTTGACCGCCCAGAAGCTTTGAGCGCCAAGGCCGCGCTCGAGTTCCTCCGCGACAAGTCCGCCGAGGAAGGGGATTACCGCATCCTCGACGGCTATGACTAACTAGCGATAAAGTTGGCCGGTCTGGACCCCGAGAGGTCCGCCGGGAGCGCAGTGTTCCCCCCGCTGGACATTCGGCTGGGGGTTAGGGTGGAAGTGCTCGAGTGGGGTGGCTTTGGGGTGAAAGCCATCAGCGCCGACGGACGGGTTTACTTCGCTGACCAGGCGGTGGTCACCTTGCCCTTAGGCGTTCTCAAGGCCCGACAGGTGCGCTTCATACCCGAGTTGCCCGCGGAGAAGCTCGAGGCCCTGGCCCTGTTGGGGGTGGCCGATGCAGTCAAGCTCTTCTACCACTTCGACCACCCGATCTTTCCCCCCGGCATCAACGAGCTCTACGTGCCCGGGGCGAACCCCGACGAGTGGTGGAGCAGTTCGCGCGGCCACGGCGTAAAGATCGAGATCTTAACCTCGCTGGCTACCGGCCCCAAGGCCCGCGAGCTTCTGCGGATGCCCCAGGAGCAGGCCCTGCAGAAGGGCCTCGAGACCTTACGCCAGGCCCTGGGCCAGCCCCACCTGACCCCCAGCAAAGCCCATCTGGTCCACTGGCGGGACGATCCTTTGGCGCTAGGTGCCTACAGCAAAGCCAGCGTAGGGGCCTCCGGCGCGCGGGCTATCCTGGCCAAACCGGTAGCGGGCCGGCTTTTCTTCGCCGGAGAACACACCGCCTCCAACGCCTGGGCCGCCACCGTCCATGGGGCCTACGCCAGCGGGCGGCGGGCCGCTCGGGAGATCCTGGCCATGCGAGGCCTTCCCCAAGCACCGCTGCCGCACGCCAGATCCCAACCGGTTTACCCTTCCTAGCCCTCTTCTCGCCGCTCCTCGAGCCCTGACAAGCAGGGCTCGAGGAGGCACATCTACGTAGCCGGGGAGCCCCGAGAGGACGATCCACCGCGTTTGGCGTAGGTCTTTCACGGTAAGCTAGAACTATGCGGGTCAGGGTACTTTTATTCGCGTTGTTTCGAGAGCAGGCCGGAACCGGCGCGCTCGAGCTCGAACTCCCTCAAGACGCTACGGTGAGGACGGCAAAAGAAACCCTGGAAGCTCGCTTCCCTGGCCTCGAGCTTTCCGGTGGGTTGGCGGCGGTGAACCAGCGCTTCATCAAGGCCGATCACCCCTTGCACGAGGGGGATGAGCTGGCCTTTTTGCCGCCGGTCTCCGGCGGGAACGCCGAGGGCTCAGTAGGCGATGAGGGGCAGAACAGCTTTGGTCTGACCCCCGAGCCTCTGAACCTCCAGCCCTATGTGGAGTGGGCCAGCGCGCCACCGTATGGGGCGGTGGTGGTTTTCTTAGGCACCACCCGTAGCCCCAACCGGGGCAAAGAGGTGACCTACCTCGAGTACGAAGCCTATCCCGGCATGGCCGAGGCGACGATGCGCCAGATCATCACCGAGATGCGCCAGCGCTGGGTGTTGGGCCGGATAGCTCTGTGGCACCGCACGGGCCGGGTCCACCCGGCGGAGGCTTCGATCCTGATCGTCGTATCAGCCCCCCATCGCCCGGAGGCCTTTGAAGCCTGCCGGTATGCCATCGAACGGGTCAAGCAAACCCTGCCGATTTGGAAAAAAGAGTTTGCTCCGGACGGCTCACACTGGGTTGAGGGGCACACCCCTTCCGGGTTCCAGCTATAATGTCTAATGACCGAACTCCCCCTGATCCTGCTCCGCTGGGCCCTTTGGCTGCTGCCGGGAGTGCTGGGGTTGCTAGGGGTACGGGCTTGGGTTCGGAGGCGGGGCCGGGTGGGGCTGGGGCTTTTGCTAGCCGGTCTGGTGGCAGCCCTGCTCGTCAGGCCGCTTCCGCTAGGTTTCGTGCTGCTAGCGCTAGGAGCGCTGGCCGGATGGCCAACGGGTCGCCAAGCCCCGCGCCAATGAGGGGGAATGGCGCGCCCACGAAGGTCGGCCCGGATACACTGGTAAAAACTCGTTCGCGCCGCAACAGGAATTCTTTAGAGAAAGGCGATATGGCAATGGGAGAGAGCGCAGCAACAGGGAGGTCCCTCCTTGGATGAGGTGAGCTGGAAACTGTTTGCCCCGCTCTCGGTGGAGCGGTCGCCATTGCTGGTCGAGTACTGCCTGCACCCCCAAGAGGCCCTGATTCGGCTAGGGGGGGCCAAGGGGGCGTTGCTCCGGCCCTACCAGTTACAGGAGTTGCTGGTCCACCTGATGAGCCGCCAGCCCTGGACCCACCCCGAGGCGGCCTATGCCCCCCCTAAGCTGCACCTGGGGGCCCGCTCCTACACCCTAAGCGAGTCGGCCCGGTTGACCCTGGTCGAGACCTTCCAGGCTCTGCTGGTGGAGATCCGCCTCGAGACCAGCCAGCCCCCCCTGGTACAAGAGGGCTGGCAGCGCACCATCGTGCAGCTAGACCGCTCTTCCTTCGTCACCCTGGAGGATGGGCTGGCCACCATCGCCCAGGCGGCCCGGCAGAACCTCGGGCTCTCTGGGGTCAACATCTGGCTGCGTGCACCCGGCACCCCCAACCTGCTGTGGAAGTGGCCGGGAAACTCCCCCTCGGAGCAGATCGGCCCCCAGACCCACCCGGTCTTTTTCACAGTGCTCGAGCGCAGCCTGGTGCTGGCGATAGAAGACACCGGCAAGGATGCCCGGGTGGCCGAACTTCGCCCCTGGCTCATCCCCCGCGGGGTGCGGGCCTTGATGCAGGTCGCCGTGCATACCGAGGAAGGGTTGGGCGGGGTGCTGTGGCTGGAAAGCGCCCAACCCCGCTCCTGGAGCAGCGAGGAGCAGGCCTTTGCGGCCCTTTTGGGCCATTTGTTGGGGCGGCTTTTGGAGGCCGAGCGCTTCCGCAGCACCGCCGAGCGGATCAAAGCGCTCGAGGAGAAACAGCGCCCTCGCCTGATGGCCAGCGGAGAGGAGTTCCGCGCCCGGTTGGGGCCGCTTTTAATCCAGGCCAAGCGGGGGAACCGCTCGCTGGCTTTGGTGCGCATCGCGCTGGAGCCTCCTCCCGGCCAAAATATCCCAATCGCCCGCGAGCTAGCCTCGGGAGTTCGCCAAAGCGACTTGGTCGCCGATCTGGAAAACGGCCAGTTCGTGTTTCTGGGCGAGGTGCGGCGGCCCGGAGGTGGGGCGCAGCTGGCCAGCCGCCTTTTTCAGCGGCTGCGCGCGGCCTTGGGACGTCAGGCTGGTCTCTCCCTGGGCTTGGCCCTCTTCCCCCAGGACGCCAGCGACCCCGAGGAACTCTGGAACCGGGCGGCCCAAGCCTGCCAGCAAGCCCAAGCGGCAGGGGGCGGCATCCGGCTGGCCGTCCCCGAGGCGGTGGATTTGGAGAACGCCCTGGCGCGGGGTGAGCTCGAGCTGCACTTCCAGCCGCTCTACCGGCTGGCCACCTCCCAACTCGCGGCGGTCGAAGCCCTGGCCCGTTGGCGCAAGGGGGCCAAGATCCAGCGTAGCGCCAGCGAGTTCTTGCCCATCGCCGAGCAGGCCGGGCTGATGGAGGCAGGCGACCGCTGGACCCTCCAAAAGGTGCTCGAGCAGGCCACGGTCTTCCAGTCGGTAGACCCCAGCGTGCAGTTCACCCTCAACCTCTCCACCGACTCGTTGCTGAACCCCGAGTTCCCTCGAACCCTAGCCGCCCTGGTGGCCGAGCGCAGCCTGGCCCCCGGCGGAGTGGTGCTGGAGATCCGCGAGGAAGCGCTACTCTATGATCTGGCAACCCTCAGCCAGACCCTGCGCGCGCTCAAAGGGATCGGAGTCAGGATCGCCCTCGATGATTTCGGGGCCAACCCTCTGCCCTTCTGCGAACTCCAGCGCTGCTCGCCGGACTGGCTCAAGCTGAGCCCGACCTTGTGCACGCTGGAAAACGCCCGCCTGGCCAAGGCGCTGGTCGAACTGGCCCACGCCCTGGGAGCTCAGGCGGTGGCCAAGGGGCTCGAGACCCAAGAGCAGGTGGACGCCATGCGAGAGCTGGGCTTCGACCTGGGGCAAGGCCACGCGCTGGGCCGCCCGGTCCCTGCCGAAGACCTGGGCGCGCTGCTGGTGTGGGGGGTAGGGCGCTAAGGGCGCCGGTAAGTCGTAATACGCAAAACGCTCAGCTCCCCTAAGACCACCTGTTCCCGAACGAACCGGCAGAAAGGTGAACCGGGCAGTTCAAGCCCCGCACCGCTCCCCTATACTGAGGCGTTATGGACTTACCGGTGGCCGATCCTCGTTCCTCCATCCTGGGCCTGGCCCCCCAAGCCCTGCCCGGCGAGGGCTACCGCAAGCAACAGATCGCGCACTGGCTGTATGCCCGCGGGGTGAGGGAGTGGAGCGAGATGACCGACCTTCCCCAGGGCCTGCGGCAGGAACTGGCCAAGCAATACCGGGTCTCTGAGTTCACCCAGGTGACCCCCTTCGTGAGCCAAGACGGCTCGGTGAAGTACCTCTACACCCTTTGGGACGGCCAGAAGACCGAAGCCGTCTACATGCCCTACGCGGGCCGCAAGACCATCTGCATCTCCAGCATGGTGGGCTGCCCGGCGGGCTGTACTTTTTGCGCTACCGGGAGGATGGGCTTTGGCCGCAACCTCACCGCGGCGGAGATTCTCGACCAGATCCTCTTCGCGGCCCATCACCAGGGCCACTCCCCGCGCGAGATCAGAAACGTGGTGCTGATGGGTATGGGAGAGCCTCTGCTCAACCTGAACCACGTACTCGAGGCCATTGGCCGGATGCTTGACCCCCAGGGCCTGGCCATGAGCCCGCGCCGGATCACCCTTTCCACGGTGGGTATCCCACGGGGGATCTACCGCCTGGCCGAAGAAGACCTGGGCGTGCGGCTGGCCCTCTCCCTTCACGCCCCCGACGACCAGACCCGGCAGAAAATCATCCCTACCGCTCACCGCTACTCCATCGCCGAGATCATGGAGGCGGTGCGGCACTACTACGCCAAGACCAAACGGCGGGTGACGCTGGAGTACACCCTGCTCAAGGGCCTGAATGACCACCTCTGGCAGGCCAGGGCGCTGGCTGGGCTCCTGGCCGGGCTCTCCGCACACATAAACCTCATCCCCTGGAACCCCTGGGAAGGGGCCCCCCACCAGGGCACGGGCAAAGAAAAGATCCTCGCGTTCGCCGCAGCCCTCGAGCGGGCGGGAATCCCGGTCTCGGTGCGCTGGAGCCGGGGGCGCGATGTAGGGGCAGCCTGTGGCCAGCTCGCCCTCCGGGGGGCCTCATAAGCCGCAAGGCCCCCTGCGCTGACGCCTCTCATCTATCCCCAATAGAATGGCTGCGGTATGAACCGAACTGCCCTGAGCGTCATTGCGGTCTTGGTAGGGCTGGGGGTGGGGGCCATCTTCCTGCTGACCCGCCCGAAATCCAGCCCCAACGCCGCCACAGCCGCCTCTACCCTCTGCACCAACCGCCCCCAAGCCGCCAAACTGGACCCCGCCAGCATCACCGCACTCAAGCTGGAGGATACCCAGGTCGGCACCGGCCCCGAAGCCATCACCGGCGACACCGTGGAGGTGCACTATATCGGGCGCCTGGCCGACGGCAAGCAGTTCGACACCTCTTGCGACCGGGGCCAGCCCTTCTCCTTTCGCCTCGGGGCGGGCCAGGTCATCCCCGGCTGGGACTCGGGGATCGTGGGCATGAAGGTGGGCGGCAAGCGACGGCTGTTCATCCCCGCCAACCTGGCCTACGGTGCGGCCAGCCCTAGCCCCGACATCCCGGCCAACTCGCCCCTGATCTTCGACGTGGAGCTGCTCAAGGTGACCAAGCCCTAGCCGAGCTAGGCATATACTCCAGATGATGCGCTTCGTGGTCGTCAGCGGGCAGAGCGGGGCGGGCAAGACCACCGCCCGGTTCGCCCTCGAGGATCTGGGCTATTTTTCGGTGGATAACCTGCCCCCCGCGCTCTGGACTCGCCTTCTGGAGCATCTGGAAAAGGCCGGGGTTGAGCGGGCGGCGGTGGTGGTGGATATCCGCACAGGGAAGCTTCTGGAGGGCGTGGAAGAGGTACTGCAAAAGCTTCACCCCTTTCTCATCTACCTCGAGGCCCGCCCCGAGATCCTGCTCAAGCGCTACAACCTCTCGCGCCGGCTGCACCCGTTAGGGGTAGGCAACCTGCTTGCCGAGATCGATGCCGAGCGGCACACCCTGGCCCCCTTACGGGAACGGGCAGACCTGATCATCGACACCAGCGACAAAAGCGCCCGCGAGCTCAAGAACGCGCTCGAGGAGGCCCTGGGCGAGGAGGAGGGCTTTGTGCTCAGGCTCATCTCCTTCGGCTACAAGTGGGGGCCCCCCCAAGATGCTGACCTGGTGCTCGACGTGCGCAGCCTACCCAACCCCTACTACGTCCCCGAGCTCAAACCCCGCCCCGGTACCGATCCCGAGGTGGCCGCCTACGTCTTCAGCCGACCCGAAGGCGAACCCTTCTACGGGGCTTTGCGCAGCGCCGCTGGGCTGGCCGCAGAGGGGGCCAAGGCCGAAGGCCGGGGAGCCTACACGGTAGCGGTCGGGTGCACCGGAGGCCGTCACCGCAGCGTGGCGGTGGTGGAGCGGCTGGCCCGCGAGCTCGAGGGTCGCCTGCGGGTGGAAGTCGAGCACCGCGACCTGGCCAAGGAGTGAACCCGTGCCCTGCTTGGATCTTCCTCGAGTCTTAGACCGGCCCTCAAACCGCGGGAGGCCCTGAATGGGGGCCTACTCCCCGGTCAAGACCCCGCCCCGCCCCAGGCGCCGACGGCTGCTCTCGCGCCGCTGGCTGCTGCCGGGGATGCGGGTCAAGCGCTACGCCCTGATCGCCCTGATCGGCGGTCTGCTGCTCCTGTTGGGGGTGGTGCAGCTCACCTGGGACGGCCCGCTGGTGAGCGGGTTCTTCCAGCTCGCCCGCTGGGCCGTGCTGCTGGGCCTACCCCAGTGGCTCTCGGGGCTCTTTTGGATGGCCTTGGGGGTGGTGCTGGTCTTCCTGGGTATCCGCTGGATGAACCGCAGCGTGCTCTCCGCGCTGGCCGACCCCGACACCGTGCCCGAGCAGGTCTACATCCGGCGGCGGCTAGAGAACGGCCCGCGCATCGTGGCCCTGGGCGGAGGAACCGGGTTGTCGCGGGTCTTGCGAGGCCTCAAGCAGGAAACCGCCAACCTCACCGCCATCGTGGCCGCCACCGACGACGGGGGAAGCACCGGGCGACTGCGCGCCTCCTTCGGGATCCCCGCGGTGGGCGACCTGGTGGACTGCCTGGCCGCGCTTTCCGACGCCGAGGGCCTGCCCGACCTGATGCAGTACCGCTTCGCCCGGGGTGGCGAGCTCGAGGGGCATACCTTCGGCAACCTCATGCTGGTGAGCCTGTACGAGCTTGCCGCGTCTTCCCGCAGCGATAGCCAAGGCGGCGACTTCGCCGCCGCCATCCGCCAAGCCAACAGCATTCTGCGGCTGCGGGGAGCGGTCTGGCCAGCCACCGACCGCCCAGCCAAGCTATGGGCCATCCGCGAAAACGGAAGCCGCGAGGAGGGCGAATCCCGGCTGCGCCACGGCCAGGGGCGCATCCTTCGGGTGGGCCTCGAGCCCGCCGAGGTCCCGGCCATGCCCGAAGCCCTGGAAGCCCTGCGCCGCGCCGATCTGATCGTGCTGGGGCCGGGTAGCCTGTATACCAGCGTGATCCCCAGTTTTTTGCCGCCGGAGATCGCCCAGGCCATTCGGCAAGCTCCGGCCAGAATCTGCTACATCGCCAACGTAATGACCGAAGTCGGCGAAACCGACCACCTCTCGCTCTGCGCACACTACCAGGCCGTAGCGGCCCACCTGGGCCGCCGCCCGGATATCGTGCTGGTCCACACCGCTCCCATAGATCCCGGGTTGCTGCAGCGCTATGGCGCAGAAGGACAGCAACCGGTAACCCTGGACCTGGAGGCGCTCGAGAACCTCGGCGTACAGGTCATCCAGGGGGACTTCCTCGAACAAGGCCCCTACGCCCAGCACGATCCCGGTAAACTGGTGCGGGCGCTCATCGCGTTGTGCTAGTATGACCCCTCTTCTCCTCACCGATCCCCTCGGCGACGACCATGGGCTGGGCTATGCCTATCCCACCGCCGCCATCTACGCAGAAAGCGGCTTCGCCGACCTGACCGGCTTCCAGGCTCTCGAGCGAGACGGGCGGCTGGTACTCAGGGTACGGCTGGCCCGCTACCCTAACCCCCAGGCCGCCCCGCTCGGCTTCTCGCTGGCCGTCGTGGGTATCTACGTAGAAAGCGAACCCACGAAGGGGGCCGAAGGTGGCCAGGAACTCCCCGGCGCAGGCTTCAAAACGCCCGCTGGGCATGGCTGGGACGAAGCCTACCTGCTGAGCGGCTGGAAGGCCGAGTCGCTCCGCCCGGATGGCCGGCGTCAAGAGGTTCAGGCCCGCAAGGAGGGCGACTGGCTCGAGGTCTTCCCCGACCTCCCCCCTGGCGACTACGGCTACTACGTCACGGTGGGCCTCTACGACCCCTTCACCCCCACCGGCTTCCGCCCGGTACGCCCTGGCGGGGGAGGCTGGGTGTTGGATGCCCCTAGCGGAGCCCCGGCTGCGGTGGACGTGCTCTCTGAGCACCAAGCCCAGGCCTACCAAAGCGGGGTGCTGGCCCCGGTCCGGGGTGCCCGCAGCCCTTTGCCCTGGGCCATCGGGGTGGCGGCGGCCGGGTTCCTCGCCATCGTGCTGGCCTTTGTCTTTCCGCGCCGTCGGCCCAGAGCAGGCCAGGTCCCCCGCAAACCTCAGCCAGCCGCCCCGGGCGCGAAGGAACCCACGGCCAAGGAAAAACCAGAGGATTTCGACCTCGATATCCGGTTTTGAAACGTACAGCTCACACCGGCCGCAAATCCTCGAGCAGCAACCACCCCACTCCCTCGGGCGTAGCCTGAAGGTAAGGGTCTAGCTCTTCGCGGAGCGAAGCGGTGAGGGGCTTGAGCTCGAGCGGTTCTCTCTCGGTGAGTATCAGCGCCGTGACCTGAAAAAAGCGTTGCCCCTCGGTGGGGGTGCCGTCCTCAAAGAAAGCAAACGGTGGGCGAACCTCGTCGAGCAAGAGATGTACCGGACCATCCGGCAGACCTTGGGCGAGCTCGGCGGGAAGGGTTTCCCTGGGTTCGAACTCGAGGCCGCGGGGAAACCAAAGGTAGCCCTGAAATAGCTTGATGCCTTTCATGGCTCCACCCTGGCTACCTCTACCCCCCCGCGCAGGTACACCCGGGGCAGCCGCGCGGCGAGCCGTACCGCCGGCTCATAGCTTACCGTGCCAGTCATCTCGGCCCAGCCCCACAGGCTCGAGCCGGGGTCAAAGTCCGCCGTGAGCACTTCGAACACCGCATCGAGGTTCACCGGCCCAGGTATTCGCACGGTGACCTGATCCATCGAGATACGCCCCACCACCGGACAAACCCATCCCGCCCCCGAGGGTTGGGAAAGCCGCACGGTCGCCCGGTTGTAGGCGAGCCTCGGCATCCCGTCGGCGTAGCCCACCGGCAAGGTGGCGATCCACTCGTAGTCCCGGGTGGTGTAAAGCCCGCTATAGCCAATTTTTCTTCCTGGCGGGAGCTGCTTGACTAGGGTGGGCTTGGCCAGCAGGCGGGCGATCGGTTTGAGGCCCAAGTTTGGTAAGAGCCCGTACAGCGCAATCCCCGGGCGAATAGCGTCGAAGCCGTAGTCGCGTAAGTTGAAAACCCCGGCCGAGTTTGCCAGGTGGCAAAAATATCCCGGCCCCCACACCTCCTGCACCCGTCGAAAGTGGGCGAGTTGCATCCGGGTGA
Organism: Meiothermus sp. Pnk-1; assembly: GCF_003226535.1. Lineage (NCBI taxonomy): Bacteria > Thermotogati > Deinococcota > Deinococci > Thermales > Thermaceae > Meiothermus > Meiothermus sp. Pnk-1. The sequence goes on from NZ_QKOB01000013.1 coordinate 27,080, forward strand.
ACTCGGGGTTCTCTTCCGCGTCGGCAAAGTGCGAGTAAAGCCCGGTCACCTTGAGGTGAGAAAAGCGCTCGAGCGCCTCCTTTACCCGCTGCGCCTCCTCCCAGGGAAACCCCACCCGGCCCATACCCGTATCAAACTCGAGGTGAACCTCGGCGATCTTTCCTAAAGCGCGCGCCGCCGCGTCGAGCGCCTGCGCTCCTTCGAAGGTGGAGAGGCTGGCGATCAGGTCGGCTTCCAGCGCCTCTCGAGCCTGGTCAGGATGCAAGCTGCCCATCAGTAAAACCCGGCCTTGGATCCCTCCCAAGCGGAGTTCGCGGCCCTCGTCGACGGTCGCTACTGCGAGCCCCCAAGCTCCTAGCCGCAGCAGCTCCTTCCCAATTGGAACCGCTCCATGCCCGTAAGCGTTGGCCTTCACCACCCCCACCAACTGGGCTAGGAGAGTCTTAGAGCGGAGCAAGGCAACATTATGGGCCAACGAGTCTAGGTTGATCTCGAGCCAAGCCGGACGCATAAGTTGTAGTTTATCGCCTAAAAACAAACCCCCCCACCCAGGGAAGGGTGAGGGGAAGCTGGAGCGGGAGACGGGACTCGAACCCGCGACCCCAACCTTGGCAAGGTTGTGCTCTACCAACTGAGCTACTCCCGCAAAACAAAAAACCCCTGCACCGCCCTACTCTCCCAGGCCCTCGCGGGCCGAGTACCATCGGCGCAGGCGCGTTTCACTTCCGTGTTCGGAATGGGTACGGGTGGTTCCACGCCGCTATGGGCACAGGGGTATCCTCTTTCTACCTCTCATATACCTCGGGGATACTCGTGGGCAGTAGGAAGATCGGCTCGCATCACTGCAGCCAAAGGTCAAGACCTCGGACGATTCGCACCAGTCGGCTCAATGCATCGCTGCACTTACACCCCTGGCCGATTCACCCGGTCATCTACCGGGGTCCTTACCTCTCGCAAGTGGGAAGGCTCATCTTGGGGCAGGCTTCCCGCTTAGATGCTTTCAGCGGTTATCCCTCCCGTACTTGGCTACCCGGCTTATGCCCTTGGAAGAACAGCCGGAAAACCAGCGGTACGTCCACTCCGGTCCTCTCGTACTAGGAGCAGCCCCCCTCAACCTTCCTTCGCCCGTGACGGATAGAGACCGAACTGTCTCACGACGTTCTGAACCCAGCTCGCGTGCCACTTTAATGGGCGAACAGCCCAACCCTTGGGACCTTCTTCAGCCCCAGGATGTGACGAGCCGACATCGAGGTGCCAAACGATTCCGCCGCTATGGACGCTCGGGAATCATCAGCCTGTTATCCCCAGGGTAACTTTTATCCGTTGATCGATGGCCCTTCCACACGGTACCACCGGTTCACTAGGCCCCGCTTTCGCGCCTGCTCGGCTCGCTTGCCTCACAGTCAGGCTCCCTTCTACCCTTGCGCTCGCCGCGCGGTTTCCGTCCGCGCTGAGGGAACCTTTGGGCGCCTCCGTTACTCTTTAGGAGGCGACCGCCCCAGTCAAACTGCCCATCAAGCACTGTCCCCCTCCCAGGGTTAGGTCTTCAGTCACCTCAGGGTGGTATTTCACTCTCGCCTCCACCGAGCCCGAAAGCCCAGCTTCACCGGCTCCCACCTATCCTACGCAGAAGTGACCAAAAACCAATGCCAGACTACAGTAAAGCTCCATGGGGTCTTTTCGTCCTGCCACGGGTAGGCCGCATCTTCACAGCCAGTTCAATTTCACCGAGTCCCTCGTTGAGACAGCGCTCCGGTCGTTACGCTTTTCGTGCAGGTCGGAACTTACCCGACAAGGAATTTCGCTACCTTAGGACCGTTATAGTTACGGCCGCCGTTCACTGGGGCTTCGGTTCAGGGCTCGCACCCCTCCCCTTGACCTTCCAGCACCGGGCAAGCGTCGCTCCCTATACCTCCTCTTTCGAGTTCGCAGAGAGCTGTGTTTTTGGTAAACAGTCGCCAGAGCCTATTCACTGCGGCTTCTCGTGGCGCCGCAAGCGGCGCCACCCGAAGCACCCCTTCTCCCGAAGTTACGGGGCTAGATTGCAAAGTTCCTTAACGAGGGTTCTCTCGCGCGCCTTGGTGCTCTTACACCCGCCCACCTGTGTCGGTTTGCGGTACGGGCACTCCCAACATATGCTTAGAAGCTTTTCTTGGCTCCCTGGCTTCGGCAGGTTATCAGCTTGCGCCTTCCCCACCACCCACCGGTATCGAGCTGCGGATTTGCCTACAGCTCCCGCTGGGCTTCTGGCCGGGCTCGTCCATGGCTCCGGTCCGCCTAGCCTAGAGCGTCCCTCCTTCGCTGTTGAAAGTGGGACTGGAATATTAACCAGTTGCCCTTCGGGTTCGCCTCTCGGCTTCCCCTTAGGCCCCGCCTAACCCTACGCTGACGACCATGGCGTAGGAAACCTTGGGCTTTCGGCGATGGGGATTCTCACCCCATTTATCGTTACTCATTCCGGCATTCGCACTTCCCGTACCTCCACCATCCCTCACAGAATGGCTTCCTCGGCATAGGGAACGCTCCCCTACCGAGCCTTGGATCTCTCCAAGTCTCCCGCAGTTTCGGCGCTAGGCTTAAGCCCCGATCATTTTCGGCGCAGAATCACTCGACCAGTGAGCTATTACGCACTCTTTAAAGGATGGCTGCTTCTAAGCCAACCTCCTGGCTGTCTCAGCAACTCCACATCCTTATCCACTTAGCCTAGACTTCGGGGCCTTAACTGGCGGTCTCGGTTGTTCCCGCGCTTGGACACGGATGTTATCACTCGTGCCCTCACTCCCGGGCTCCCCTTCCGACCCTTCAGAGTTTGACAGGGTTTGGTAGGCTGGTAGGCCCCCTAGCCCAATCAGTGCTTTACAGGCCGGAATCAGCACCCGAGGCTGACCCTAAAGTCATTTCGGGGAGAACCAGCTATCTCCCAGATCGGTTAGCTTTTCACTCCTAACCCCAGCTCATCCGAAGGATTTGCATCTCCAACCGGTTCGGCCCTCCACCAAGTGTCACCTCGGCTTCAGCCTGGCCAGGGCTAGCTCTCTGGGTTTCGGGTCTACGCCAACCAACTCCCGCCCTCTTCGGACTCGCTTTCGCTTCGCCTCCACCTCCCGGCTTAGGCTCGCTGGCTAGCGTAAGTCGCCGGATCATGCTTCAATAGGCACACCACAACACCTCTCGGCGCCGTGATTGCTTGTAAGCACACGGTTTCAGGCTCTATTTCACTCCCCTCCCGGGGTTCTTTTCACCTTTCCCTCACGGTACTGGTCCACTATCGGTCACCCGGAGTATTTAGCCTTACGCAGTGGTCCGCGCAGATTCGCCCAGCGTTCCACGAACACCAGACTACTCGGGTACCCCCAGCTAGCCTCCGCCTTTCGCCTACGGGACTTTCACCCTCTCCGGTGAGCCTTCCCAGACTCCTCGGCTAGACTTCCGCTTCGCTATCGGGAGCCCCTCTACCCCCTCGAGCACGCTCGAAGGTTTAGGCTTCTCCCCTTTCGCTCGCCGCTACTCAGAGAATCGATCTCTCTTTCTTCTCCTGCTGGTACTTAGATGTTTCAGTTCCCAGCGTTCCCCCCGCTCGCGCGGTGACCTGTGTCCCCACAGGCCGGGTTCCCCCATTCGGATATCCACGGATCTCCGCTTACTACCAGCTCCCCGTGGCTTTTCGCAGGTAATCACGTCCTTCCTCGGCTCGGGTGCCAGGGCATCCACCGTGTGCCCTTATCATCTTGACCCTCGGCAACTATACAACCTTATCTCGCCGCTCCCTTACTGCCCACTTTTCATGATCCCCCGCCTACCTTCCGATAGGCGCAACGAAGAGGGTATCAAGTGCTTCAAATCTTGTCAACCCCTTCCCGGCCACCCGGGGTCAAGACCCTAAAAATAGCGTCCCGCAGACGAAAAAACTTCCAAGGCGCGGCAACTTATGGCCACGCCGCCCTAGCCGCCCGGCTGCACAGTTCCACGCCGTTTTTGCTCCCATTCCTCGCGAAGGATGGCGTAAGCGTATTCGCTGGCCCAGTGCCCCTTGAGCCACAAGCTTTGCACGAATGTCCCCTCGAGCCGCATCCCCAGGCGGACCATGAGCTGCCAGGAGGGGTGGTTTTCTACGTCGGTGTTGGCTCGGACGCGATGCAGTTTGAGTTCCCCGAAGAGGTATTCCAGCAGGCGTTCCAAGGCTTCCCGAGCGAGGCCTTGACCCTGGTGGGCACGAGAGAGGGTGATGGTCATCTCGGCTTGCTGGCCATCCGGAAGGAGACAAAAAGCGCATTCCCCAATCATCTCGCCGTTATCCTTGCGCTCGAGCGCCATCGGATACCATTGGCCCGGCACGGCGGGCACCGCAGCCTTCGCCCGCTCGAGGAATTCCACCGCCTTGTCCCGGGGATAGGGCACCTCCCAGCCTTGGTAGCGGGCCACCTCGGGGTCCGAACGGTAGCGGATAAAGGCCTCGAGGTCACGATCCTCGAAAGTGCGCAAGGCTAGTCGGGGGGACTCGAGTCGAAACATGTTGCTAGCAGGATACCGCGCCCAGTTCAGCTAGCTCCGGTTCGTGTTTTAGTACGCTTGCCGAGGCTTGGGTGGGCAGTCTAGGAATTCTGCTGGGCAGCCTCGATAAGCGCCCGGAAAATGCCCCATTGCTGCGGCAGCAACTCAGGATGCCACTGCACGCCCATAAAGAACGGGTGCCCCTCGAGCACCACCGCTTCTACCAACCCATCGGGCGCGAGCGCCACCTCCCGCAGGCCGGGGGCTAGCTCCTTTAGGCCCTGATGGTGGTAGGAGTTCACCCGGAAGCGCGGTTCAAAGAGCCGCGAGAGCGGGCTTTCCCCCACCTGCTCGAGCGAGTGGGCCACCACCCCGGGCTCGGATTTCTGGTAGTGCTGCACGGCCTGAAAGCCCTGAGTAGGCAAATCCTGGTACAGCGAGCCACCCAGGGCTACGTTCATCACTTGGATGCCGCGGCAGATGCCGAGGGTAGGAATCCCGTGGTGCGCGGCGTAGCGGGCCAGGTACAGCTCGAGCCCATCCCGCTCCGGGCTCACCTCGCCCAACTCGGGAACGGGTTCTTCCCCAAAGTGGGCCGGGTCTACGTCCACCCCGCCGGGCAACAACAAACCGCCCAAGCTATCGAGGATGGTGGCTAGCCGATCTTCGGGCTGGGGGGGGATCACTAAGACCGATGCCCCCTGGGCTTCCAGGGCTTTGACGTAGGGCTCGAGCAGCCCCCAGATCTTGCTGCGGATGAGTTCGCCCGTGGTGCGGTACTGCGCGCTGACGCCGATGAGCATGCCTCCACTGTACTCTTTATGCCGGGGTACGATACGAGCCGATGGATGCCACCCCTTTTCCCTCGGCGCCGCTGCGCCCGGAGTTTCAACAGGCGCTGCAGGAAGCCCTGCAGCGCTACGAAACCCCCTTCTATGCCTATGACCTCACGCGTATACACTCCCGCGTGAAGGCCCTCCGCCAATCCTTCCCCCGTGCCCGGCTTTTGTATGCGATGAAAGCCAACCCCCGCCTGGGCATCCTGCGGCGCTTGCGGGGATGGGGGGTTGGGCTCGAGGCGGTTTCTCTAGGCGAGGTCTTGCGCGCGTACCGGGCAGGCTATACACCGGAAGAGGTCCTGCTGAACGGCCCGGTAAAAACCCCGGCCATGCTCGAAGAGCTCCAGCGGGCAGGCCTTCCGATCCTAGGGGTTGACTCCCTAGCCGACCTAGAGCGCATCGCCCGCCTTCTCCCCGGGGCGAAGGTGCTGCTGCGGGTCAATCCCGACCTCCCCATCGCCACCCACGACCACCTAGCTACCGGGCGCGGCGAGAGCAAGTTCGGTATCCTGGCCGCCGAGGTCCCCGCCTCGGTGAGGCGGGCCAAGCAGGCGGGGCTAGAGTTTCTCGGGCTGCACCTCCACTTGGGCTCGGCCTTGGAGAGCCAGGAGGATTTTCAGGACGGCTACCGCGTTCTGGAAGCCCTCTATGAGCGTATCGGCCCGACCCAAGTGCTGAACCTGGGCGGGGGCTTCGGGCTGAACTTCGATCCGGCAGGGGTCTCCGAAGCGGCGCAACAACTCGCGGATAAGTTTGGGGCCCGGCTCTGGCTCGAGCCGGGCCGCTACCTGGTAGCTGAGGCAGGGGTGCTGGTCACGCGGGTCTGGGGAACCAAGCGCACCCGGCGGAATTATCTGCTGGTGGACGCCGGGATGATGACCCTGCTGCGCCCCATGCTCTACGGAGCCCAACACCCGGTGATCCCGCTCTACGAAGGCCCGGAGGTGCAGGCTTGGGACCTGGCCGGGCCGGTGTGCGAGTCGGGGGACGTGCTGGCCCGAGACGTACCGCTCCCTACGCCGAAAGAGGGCGATGCGCTGGCGATCTTACAGGCCGGAGCCTACGGCAGCAGCATGAGCAGCAACTACCTCGACCACCCGAGGCCGCTCGAGATTCTGTGGACCGGGGCCGAGTGGGAGGTGCTGCGCAGGCCGCAAAGCCTGGAAGCTTTGCTCGCGGAAGAAGTTTAGCCCTCTGGCTTCGGGACCAGCCCCAAGTGCAAGACGTACTTCTCCGGGCCGCGACGGTGCTCGTAGCGCGCATACACTTCCCACAGCTCGCGCTGCAGGGCTTTGGCCTCGGCCCGGCTGAGCCGCAGCCCCGCACTCCAAAAGTTGAGCACCGCTGGAGAGGCTTCGTCCAAGAAATCCTGCGCATCTCCACCGGCATCCGAGCCCCACAGCATGATCCCGTCCTCATTGAGCCGGACCAGGAGCTGACGTTCGTACTTGGGCAACCCCAGCGCCCGCGCGACCCCCCGCTCGAAGCTGCGTTTCCAGAAAACGGCGTCCTCGAGCGCCGCCAAGGAGGCCGGCGGCACCAACTCGAGCGGAACCCGAAAGGCCCGCGCGATGGCCTGGTAGCGCTTGATGGGGCGTCCTCGCCGGGGCTCGAGGCCCACTACCTCGAGCAAGCCTGCGCGTAGCATTTGCAGCACCCGGTAGTGCATACTCTGGATCGAGAGTTTGCCCTCCTCGGCCGCCGCCTTGACCGTGGTGGGACCCCGCATGAAGGGTTTGAGGTATACCGCTATATCGGGGTCGGCCAGGATGCGAGCTGCAAGGGTGTTACGGATTTCCAACACCTGGGGCTTTTCTGGCGCCTGGAGCATAATCCACTCTACTCCAAAAGTGAACTTTTCTCTGGAGTAAAGACCCTCTACCCTGCGCCTATACTCTCCTGACCCGAGCCGGGTCGGGGGAAGTACCGCTACGGTATGCGACCCCCCAGCGGCATGACCGCCTTCACCATCGTCTGGTCCGGGCAACTGCTCTCGCTATTGGGCAGTGCCATGACCCAGTTCGGCATGACCCTCTACGTCTTCAAGGAGACCGAGCGGGCCACGGCCTTGGCTTTGATGGGCTTTTTCACCTTCCTGCCGCTGATCCTCTTTAGCCCCACCGCCGGAGCCCTGGTAGACCGCTGGAACCGCAAGCTGGTGATGATGCTCTCGGATATCGCCGGGGGCACGGTGGGGCTAGCGATTTTTCTCTTGTACTCGAGTGAGCACCTGCAGATCTGGCACCTCTACGCAGGCGGCTTTGTGGTAGGAACCTTCCAGGCTTTCCAGTGGCCCGCGTACTCGGCGGCCATCAGCACCATGATCCCCAAGGGCCAGTACGCCCGGGCCTCGGGGATGATGTCGCTGGCCGAGTCCGCCTCGCAGGTTAGCGCGCCCATCCTGGCGGCGGCGCTGCTGGGGTCGATCGGTCTGCAAGGGATCTTGCTCCTCGATATCACCTCGTTCGTGATCGCCATCCTCACCCTGGCATGGGTCCACATCCCCCAGCCCAGGGCCAGTGCGGAGGGGCTCCAGGCCCAAGGCAACCTCTTGCAAGAATCTTTGTTTGGCTTTCGCTATATCCTGGCCCGCCCCAGCCTGCTCGGGTTGCAGACGGTGTTCTTGTGCGTCAACCTGTTTTCCAACTTCGGCTTCACCGTGATGGCCGCGATGATCCTCTCGAGGACCGGCCAGAACCAGCTGGCGTTGGGCTCGGTGGAGTCGGCGGCAGGGCTCGGCGGGGTGCTGGGTGGACTGTTGCTCTCGGTCTGGGGCGGGCCGAAGCGCAAGGTGAAAGGGGTGCTCTTCGGCATGGCCCTAAGCGGTCTGCTCGGCACGATCCCGATGGGAATCGGGCAAAGCCTCCCGATCTGGATGGCCGCCGCTTTTTTGGGTTCGCTCATCATCCCGATCCTGAACGGCTCCAACCAAGCTATCTGGCAGGCTAAAGTACCCCCGGATATCCAGGGCAAGGTGTTCTCGGCACGGCGGATGATCGCCTGGCTCGCCAGCCCCGTCGCCATGCTCTTGGCCGGGCCCGCTGCCGACCGCCTCTTCAGCCCGGCCCTCATGCCGGGCGGAGCCTTGACCGACACCTTCGGCCCTCTGGTGGGGGTAGGCCCGGGAGCCGGGATGGGCTTGATGCTGGTGTTGGCCGGGGCAGCGGAGGTGGTCGTGGCCCTGGGGGCGTATATGATCCCGGCGATCCGGGGCGCCGAGGAGCTCATCCCCGACCACGCCCAGACCCACGAAGCTACGGCAGGAAGTCCAGGTTAAACCCCTCAAACCACCTGCCGGTCTTGGCCGCCATCGAAGGGCGATGGCGAAGTGCTTCGGGTGGGAAATGGGGCGCTGTCGCGCAGTCTCCCGCATGGCGTGGTGCTCCTCTACTGGCCCCGGGCCACACAGGTGACAGGGATGGTGGGCGGAGTTCCTCAGCCGACCTCGAGGTCTTGGCAACGCCCCGACCACAGCCTAGATCGAGCACGGTTTTCGCTGGGGCATGACCATAGCCGTAAGGGCCGCGCCCCAGTCCATTTGGTCCGATCCGGCGATTTGGCGGTGGAGGTTTTCCCAAGCTCCCAGACTACAATCGGCCTATGGAACTCTACCTGGGCACCGGCGGCTATACCAACGACGACTGGGTGGGCCTGCTCTACCCCCCCGAGGCCAAGCGAGAGGAGTGGCTTTCGATCTATGCGCAACACTTCAACGCAGTGGAGCTGAACTCTTCGTTCTACAACATCCCCGGCCGCAAGGCCTTCGGCGGGATGCTCAAGAAAAGCGGGGGCCGGGTGCACTGGGCCATCAAGATCCACCAGTCCATGACCCACGACCGAAGCGCTACCGACGAGGACTACCAGCGCCTCTTCGAATCGGTGGCCCCCCTGCGCGAGGCGGGTGTGCTCGGTCCCTTTTTGGCCCAGTTCCCCCAGTCCTTCCACCGCACCCCCGAAAACCGCAAGTATCTGGCCACCTTGGCGGAGCGCTTCGCCGATCAAGGGCTGGCTCCGGGCGGCCTCGCGGTGGAGTTCCGCCACGCCTCCTGGGACAACGACGAAGTGCGTGCGGCGTTCAGGAAAGCTGGCCTGATCTGGGTCAGCCCCGACTACCCGCCGCTCCCAGGTCTGCCCAAAAACCAGCTCCACCTCACCAGCGAAGTGGCCTACATCCGGCTCTCAGGGCGTAACAAGGAGAAGTGGTACGAGGGCAAAAACCAGTCCGAGCGGCATGACTATCGTTACACCGCCGAGGAGTTGGGCTTTTGGGTGCATTCCCTGGTAGAGGCCCAGGAAGAGGAGAACATCACCCAAGCCTGGTTTATTTTCAACAACACGACAAAGGGCCATGCCCTCGAGAACCTGCGGATGCTGCGGGGGTTGCTCGAGACCTATTTGTAGGCTACAAGTTGGCCTCGAGCCTCCCCACGTCGCTTCGGCTCAAAAAGAACAGGATCCCCAGCATGATCAGCAGCGCCGAGAACACATAAGGATACGGCGGGTGCAAGCCGTAAAGGCTCGTCCCCACCATCGGCCCCAACATCCGCCCCAGGGCCTGGGCCGAGCTCGAGAGCCCCGCCACCACCCCCTGCTCGGCATCCGAGACCGCCAGCGACTGCGCGGCTGTGACCCCAGGGGTGGCCAGCGCCCCACCCGCCCCCAAGAGCACCAGGGAAAGGGTGAGGGTAGGAAATGAGCTCGAGAGCACCAGCCCCACGTACCCCGCCAACGCGAGCGGCAACCCTACCGCCAGCAACCGGCGCGGGGGCCATTTCACCCACCGCACCAAAAAGCCCTGGATAAACACGGCTACCAGCCCAAATACCGCCAGGGCGATCCCCACCGTCTGCGCGGTGCGCTCGGCGCTGAGGGAGAGCCGGTCTTGATAGTAGAAGGCCACCGTCTGCTCCATCGCCACCGAGGAGAGGTTGAGGATAAAGCCCAACAGCAGGATCGGCCAGATGCGCGGGTCAAAAATCGAAAGCTTGGGCGGTTGGGCGGGCCGCGCCTCCGCGGTGCGGGATTCGGGGAGGACGAAATAGACGAAAATCGCGTTCAAAACCGCCAACGAGGCCGAGAACAGCACCGGAACCAGCAACCCAAACCCCGAGAGCACCGCGCCGATGGCCGGGCCGAAGATCACCCCCAGCCCGAAGGCCGCCCCCAAAAGGGCGAAGCCCTGGGTGCGGTCCTCTCGGCTGGTGATATCGGCCAAGTAGGCCTGGGCGGTGGGCAGGGTGGCCGAGGAGAAGGCCCCACCCAAAAGCCGCGCCCCCAGCATGCTGAGGTACAGCGGCAGGCCGGCTAGGGTTTCCCGGAAGCCTAGCCAACCCAAAAAGGTGAAGAGGAAAAACCCCATCGCGAAGCCCAAGATGCCTAAAAGCAGGATCGGTTTGCGGCCCGCCGTCTCGCTACGGCGACCCCAGTAGGGGGCCAGCAAAAACTGCATCACGGCGTACCCGGTAGAGAACAGGCCCACCTGGAACTCGGAGAAGCCCAGTTCACGGCCCAGCGGCCCGATGATAGGAAACAGGACCGAAAGGCCAAGGATGGAGTTGAACAGGGTGAGAAATAGCAGCGGCAAAGGACGCATCGGCCCCCAGTGTACGCCCAAGGTCGGGGGGGACAATTGTCCAGGGCGACACATACCTCAGCTCGGGATGGCAAGGTAGGATAGGGCAATGCATCTGCTCTCGGTCAACGTCGGCTCGGCTCGAGGCCTCCAGGTTGGGCCGCGTACGGTCTCGACGGGCATCTACAAGACCCCGGTAGCCCATCCGGTGCGGGTAGGGAAGCTGGGCCTCGAAACCGACACCATATCCGACCACAAGCACCACGGCGGCCCCGACCAGGCGGTGTACGTCTACTCCGCTGATGATTACGCCTGGTGGGCCGAGCAACTGGGGCACCCCCTCGAGCCGGGAACCTTCGGGGAGAACCTGACCTTCTCCACCTTTGGAGCGGAACCGGTGAGGATTGGGGACCGCTTCCAGGTGGGGGCGGTGCTGCTCGAGGTGAGCGCACCCCGCATTCCCTGCGGGGTCTTCGCCGCCCGGATGGGCGACCCCGGCTGGGTCAGGAAGTTCAAGCAGGCTGCCCGGCCCGGGTTTTACGCGCGGGTGCTGGAGGAAGGGGTGGTGCGGGCTGGTGAACGGCTCGAGCGCATCCCCACCCAAGCCGATTACCCCACCCTTCAGGACCTCTTCACCCTCTGGTACGAAAGCCAGCCCGACCCCGCCAGGCTGCACTGGGTGTTGCAGGCCCCCCTGGCGATCCGAGCGCGAAGAGAGTATGAGGAAAGGTTGAAGGCTAAAAGCTAGTGCTTTGGGTCGTACGTCGTACGCCATACGCAATACGCAAAACGCCAGACGCTAAACGCGGGGGAAAAAATCGGGACGGCGTACCGCCGTACACCTAGGGGACCGATCCTCTTCGTTCGACGTACGGACCCGCTGTTTTACGGCTTCTGCATCCAGAACTCATACGGCCCCGAGCCGCTGTAGGCGTAGATCTGCCAGATGTAGTAGCCAGATTGTCCGGTGTAGCTGATGTTTTCGTCGCGAGCTTCGGTAGCTGAGCTGGCCACTACCTCCCAGGCCGAGCCGTTCCAGCGCCACAGGTAGAGGTCGTAGTCGGTGCCGCTCGAGCCCTTGAGCCAGCCCTTGATGATGCCGCTGGCGGCCTGGAAGTAGGTGCCGTTCGGCTGGTAGGCCACGTCGCCGGGGCCGCTCAAGGAGCCGGTGTACTTCTCGCAGCCCGTGCAGGGGGCGTCGCTGGGAGGTGGGGTGGGGCTGCCGCCGGAGTTCCCTTGCAGGTTGAAGAGGAGCCGGTTGGGCGAGCCGTCGCCGGGGTTTTGCACCTTTGCGCTGGTGGACCCATCCAGGATCGCCGCGTTCACCGCGTCGGGGCTGGCCCCTTGGTGGTTTTCCAAGTAGAGGGCTGCCACCCCGGCCACGAAGGGGGCCGCCATGGAAGTTCCACTTTGGAGCTGGTCACCACCGTTGATCCAAGCCGAGCGGATATTCTCGCCGGGGGCGAACAGGTCGAGGCAGTTCCCGTAGTCGGAGAACGAGGAGCGGGCGTCATTGGGAGCGGTGGAGCCCACCGTGAGGGCCTGGCTGACCCGCGCCGGGGAGCTGGCGCAGGCATCGCGGGCGAAGTTGCCCGCCGCCACCGCATAGGGGATGCCCGAGGCGATGGAGTTGCGCACCGCGTCGTCGAGGGCGGTGGAGTCGCCGGCCTCGAGGCTGAGATTAGCCACCGCGGGTTTCTGGGCGTTCTTGGTCACCCATTCCACCCCAGCGATCACATCGGCGACGGTTCCGGAGCCGTCACAGCCCAGCACCCGGACCGCATAGAGGGTCGCGCCCTTGGCCACCCCATAGGTGTTCCCCCCGATGATCCCGGCCACGTGGGTGCCGTGCCCGTAGCAGTCCTGGCCGTTCCCGCCGGTGGCGTCAAAGCCGACTTTGGCCCGCCTGCCGAACTCGGGGTGGTCGGTCTGGATGCCGGTGTCGATCACGTAGGCGTTCACCCCCGCGCCGGTGGCGGTGTAGGTGTACTTGCCATCCAGCGGAAGGTTGCGCTGGTCGATGCGGTCCAGGCCCCAGTCGGGGTTGTTTTGGATGGCCGTCACCACCACCTTCTGGTCGGCCTCGACATAGGCCACGTTGGGGTTGCGGCGGTACTGCTCGAGTTCGCTGTCGGGGATCACCGCCGCGAAGCCCTTGACGGCGGCGGTGTAAACCTGCAACACCCGCACGCCGGGCCGCTGGCTTTGCAGGCCGACCTGGTGCTGCGCCTCCGTCCCGCTCACCCCTTTCTTGAACACCACGATGTAGCGCCCAGGGATGCGGTCGGGATTGTCCAGGTTATACACCGGGGCCAACTCCGAGGTATTCCCCTCGCCGATGGAGGGCGGTTGGGTAGCCGGGGGGCTCGAGGGGCTACACGCGACCAGGGCCAACACTCCGAGGAACGCAGTAAAAACCCATGTTCTTCGCATACTCCCCTCACGGTAGAGGGGCAAACCCGAAGCAGTATGCAGATCGCATTAAAAGCGCTTTAGACGAAGCCCTTGGCTCAACCCTCGCTCAAGACCGGGCTCATCGGCGTGAACGCCAAGTCTCGGCATACACGTCGCGGAACACCCCGGCGATGGGCGCATGCGGCTTGTGGACACGCACGGTAAGTCCCTCGAGCCGGGGGAATTCCCGCATGAGCCGCTCAGCCAGGTGATCGGCCAGGGCCTCGATGAGGTAAAACCGCTCCCGCGTCACCACCGAGGCTACCGCCTCGTACACCTTGCCGTAGTCCACCGTCTCCTCGAGCCGGTCCCCCTTGCCCTCGAAGGCCACCTCCATCTCCACGTCCACGATGAACCGCGCACCCAAGCGCCCCTCCTCGGGCATCACCCCGTGGTGCGCGTGAAACTCGAGGCCCGCCAGCACGATCCGCCCCATCTACCCCACCGCCTCCCAAACGTCCAGGGCCTCCCGGTGGGCCTTCACATCATGAACGCGCAAGATGCGGGCTCCCTTCATCACCCCGTAGAGGTGCATCGCCACCGAGCCCACCACCCGGTCCTCGGGCCGCTCCACCCTGGTGAGTTCTCCGATGGTGCGCTTGCGGCTGGCCCCGAGCAGCACCGGATGCCCCAGCTCCACCAGTTGATCCAGGTGGCGCACCAGCTCGAGGTTCCCCGCCGCCTTCTTGCCGAAGCCGAACCCCGGATCGAGCACCACCTGAGGAACCCCAGCGGCTAGGGCTTTCTCGGCCTGCGCCGACAAAAACCCCTTGACCTCCGCTACCACGTCGGCGTACTCGGCGTGCTGCTGCATGGTGGCTGGGTCGGGCACCGGCATGTGCATGATGACTGCCGGGACCTGATATCTAGCGCAAAGCTCGAGTATCCGCCCATCGCGCAGCCCGGTCACGTCGTTGAGCAAGTGGGCGCCCATGGCCAGGGCTTCGGCGGCGACCTCCGGCTTGCGGGTGTCGATGCTGAGCGGGATACCCAACGGGAGCAGGGCCTCGAGGACCGGCAGCACCCGCCTCCTTTCCTCCTCCGGCGATACCGGAAGGGCTCCGGGGCGGGTGGACTCCCCGCCCAGGTCGAGGAGGTCCGCACCCTCAGCGATCATCTCACGGGCTCGAGCGAGGGCGGCTTCCACCTCCTGATACTTTCCGCCGTCGGAAAAGGAATCCGGGGTGAGGTTCAAAATCCCCATCAAGCGCACTCGAGACAAATCCAAGCTGTGCTCACGCAGGTGCAGGATCACAAGCGCATTTTAGGGCCGGATCGAGAATCTCGCTGCGGTAGGCGGGATTCGGCACCTGGCCGGGGCCGACCAGATAGCCCTCGCGGGGCGCTCCGGCGCGCTCATGACCGTGCTCCTACATCCAGAGGGTGAGGGCCTGGTCTCGAGGTGGACACCGGGCCTACCGGAGGGGAGCGGCTCGCCCACCATCCGGGCGGCGACCATCATCGTCCCCCATGCCGAACTTGGCCAGGTCATAACCCCTCTGGGTGGTCCAGACCCTGGTTCTTGAGGGCGTAGGAGGGCCACGCCTGCGAGGTTTGGGGTCGCCGTGGCCATCCGCCATTCATGGGGGTACGTCCACCACTTCTCGACCGAGAGCAGACGACCCCAAAGAAAAAGGACTGGTTTCCCAGTCCCTGTTGGCGGAGAGGGGGGGATTCGAACCCCCGATAGGGGCTTTAGTCCCCTATAACGGTTTAGCAAACCGCCGCCTTCAGCCACTCGGCCACCTCTCCAAAAACTCCCTTGTCCGCTCCCCTCAACGGGGTCAGCTTGGCGGAGGGAGAGGGATTCGAACCCCCGATGGGCTTGGCGCCCATAGCGGTTTTCAAGACCGCCGCCTTCAACCGCTCGGCCATCCCTCCAAAAGCGAGGTCACCCTCGTATGGCCGCTCTATCACTATGCGAAAGGGCGGGGCAGTTGTCAAGCTGAGAGGGCAGGAGCCCTACCCTTCCTCCGAGAGGTCCATGCCCATGATGGAATAGCCAGCATCCACATACACCGTCTGCCCGGTAGTGCCTGAAGAGAGCGGCGAGAGCAGGTAGAAGCCCAGGTTGCCCACCTCCTCGTGGGTGATCATGCGCTTTAGGGGGGCGATGGCACTATATTTGGCGGTCATCTTGCGGAAACCGGGAATGCTCATGGCCGCCACGGTGCGGGCGGCCCCTGCGCTTACCGCGTTGACCCGCACGTTCTTGGGGCCGAGTTCGTACGCCAAGTAGCGTACGCTGGCCTCGAGCGCAGCCTTGGCGATGGCCATCACGTTGTACTTGGGGACCACCTTCTCGGCGGCGTAGTAGGTCAGGGTGATGATCGAACCCCCCGGATTCAATAGCGCTTCGGCCTCACGGGCCACCGCCACCAAAGAATAGGCCGAGACCTGGAGGGCGGTGTTCCAGTCGGCGGCGGTGGTCTCGATGAAACGGCCCTCCATCGCCTGACGGGGGGCATAGGCGATGGAGTGCACCAAGTAGTCGAGGCTTCCCCACTTCTCCTTGAGGTCGGCGAACATGGCCTTGAGGGCCGTTTCGTTGGTTACGTCTACCTCGTAGAGCAGCACCCCCGGGATGTCCGCGGTGAGCTTGTGCAACTTATCGCGTAAGCGTTCACCCTGGTAGCTGAAGGCCAGACTCGTACCAGCCTGGCGCAGCTTTTGGGCGATCGGCCAGGCCAGGCTGTGCTCGTTGGTCACGCCCATCACCAGGGCACGCTTGCCGGAAAGGTCAATCTCCATCATGGCGGTATTCTACCGCCCAGGAGGGGTAGACTGTACGCAAAGGAGAGTCCCCCATGCTCCATTTCTCTAGCGATTTTCTCGCCCGCTACGGTGACGCCGAGCACTGCCTGAAACAGCTGGAGCGCTCGCGGCGGGAGTTGCTGCACCTGGCCGAAAACCTGAGCGACGAGCAGTTTTTCACCCGGCGCAAGCCCGAGCAGTGGAGCCCCGCAGAGGAAATGGAACACATCGCTTTGGTGGAGGAGGCAGGCGGAAAGGTGATCCGCATGCTGCGGAAGGTGGCCCGGGGGCAGATGGAGCTTCCCCCCGCTGGTCCCCCTGGCCAGACCCGGCCCGATGGCCGCCTGGTGGCTCCGCCCGCTGTCCAGCCCAAAGGAGGGCTCTCACGACAGGAGGTTCTCGACAGGTTGCGGGCAGTGCGGGAACGGCTGCTGCTCGAGGTCGCCGAAAGCAAAGGGGGTATCGCCCAGCCTCCCACTTTCCGCCACCCCTTTTTCGGGGAACTCACCGCGTTGGGCTGGCTACAAACCTTGGTCTATAACGAGCAGCACCACCTCGAGCAGATTAGGGCGCGATTGAACAGCTAGGCGCAAATTTTGCGACCCGACTTACCCCGCTGCGCGGCGAAAACCGCGCCACTCACAAGGTACGGGCTTGCGCTCGTGACCACGGGCCGTACCCATCCCCCAGCGGCGGTTTCGCGACGATGCCCCGCCCTGGGGTTCGCCGGTGGTGCGGCCCTGCCCCCTACCCGCTTCACCTGCGGTGGACGCGGGGGTCGCCTCGCCACAGCAACCCCGGTTTCAAATAGCCCCACGCCCCCTCTCTCTCAGGCCGCCGGAGGGCAGGACTGTGCCCTGAATTACTTTCATATGAAAGTCTTCCATATGAAAATAAAGCAGTGAACGACACCTCCCTTCTCGAGCTCGCCTCGGCCATCCTTCGGCTCTCCCGGCAGATTCGGGCAGCCCTAGACGGTCCGCTCGAGGCCACCCTACAGCTCAACTTCAGCGAGATCAACGTGCTGCGCCTCATTGACCAAGGGGTCCATAGCCCCAGTGACCTCGCGCGCGAGCTGCAAATACCCGCCCCTACCATCAGCCGTATCCTCAACCACTTGGTCGAGCGCGGCCTGGTGGAACGGGATGTGGACAACCTCAACCTGCGCCGATTCCATTTGCGGCTGACCCCTGAAGGCCAGCGAATTCGTCAAAAAACCCGGCAAACTGCCCAACAGATCCTCACCCAGCGCTACCGGCAGATCCCTCAGCCGGTACTCGAGCGAGCCCTGGAAGGTTTGCAGGCCCTCGAGCCCTATTTGCGGGAGGCCCAATATGTCTGAATCCACCCCCATGAACGAACAAGAGAAGATCCTGGCCTTTGTAGGGGTGCTGGTGGTGCTTTTCCTGTCTTCCTTGAACCTCACCGTGGTGGGTACCGCTATGCCCCGGGTGATCGCCGAGCTGGGCGGGTTGCAATACTATGCCTGGGCCTTTATCGGGTACTCGCTCACCTCCACCCTAGCAGTACTGGTGGCCGGTAAGCTCTCGGACCTCTATGGGCGCAAGCCCCTGATTTTGCTGGGCATCGTGCTATTCGCCGCGGGCTCAGTACTCAGCGGCTTTTCCCAGAATATGCTCGAGCTGGTCCTCTTCCGCGGCTTCCAGGGCATCGGGGGCGGGGTGCTGATGAGCATGGCCTTTACCACCATCGGCGACATCTTCACCCCCCTCGAACGCGGGCGTTACCAGGGCTACACCGGGGCGGTGTGGGGGCTCTCCAGCGTGATCGGCCCGATTGTGGGCGGGTTCCTCACCGATCACATGGGCTGGCGCTGGGTATTCTTCGTCAACTTGCCCTTCGCCGTTATCGCTTTATGGGTGATCGCCCGCTACCTGCCCTCCCGCCGGGCTCCGGCACAAAGCCGAGTGGACTACCCGGGAGTAGTGCTGCTCACAGCGGCGGTGGTCCCGCTGCTGCTGGGCCTGACCTGGGGCGGTAGCACTTACCCCTGGCTCTCCTGGCAGACCCTCAGCCTATTGGGGGCAGCGGCGGTTTTTGGGGGGTTTTTCGTGCAATGGGAGCGGCGGGCCGTGGCCCCGCTCCTCGACTTCCGGTTGTTTAAAAACCCCACCTTCCGGGTGGCTAACCTAGCCGGCTTTCTCAACACCGCCGGGATGTACGCGGCTATTCTCTACCTGCCCCTCTATATGCAAAGCGTGCGGCAAGCCTCGGCTTCCGGTTCAGGCATCGTCCTCACCCCTCTCATGCTGGGGCTGATCGTTACCAGCACCCTAGCCGGACAGAGGGTGAGCCGCACCGGACGTTACAAGCCTTACATCCTGGCGGGCTCCGCCGCGATGGTGGTGGCGCTGGCCCTGACCAGCCGGCTAGGCCCGGAAACCCCGCTGTGGTTGGCCTTCGCCGCCATGGTGCTGTTGGGTTTGGCCCTGGGTCCGATCAATTCCTTGCTGACCCTGGCCGTACAAAACGCCGCGCCCAAGGCCGAACTGGGTATGGCCACCAGCGCCAACCAGTTCTTCCGCCAGATTGGCTCCACCGTGGCCGCCACCGTGTTCGGCAGCCTGATGAGCCTCTACCTGAACCACCACCTCCTCGAGCACCTGGGGGCCGCCGCGCGCCAGCTCCCGGCGGCGGCCATCGCCAAGCTCGCCAACCCGGAGATCCTCAACAGCCCCGAAGCCCTGGAGCGCACCCAGGCGGCCCTGAGCCGGCTAAGCGGCCCGAGCTTCGCCGAGCACGTCCTGCATGGCCTGCGCCTGACGGTAAGCGGGGCCCTATCGGAAATTTTCCTGGTGGCCGCAGGTTCGAGCCTGCTGGCCCTCTTGGTGGTAACGCGGCTGCCGCAGCTCGAGCTGCGAGGCTCGAGGCCCGCTCCTGCCACCCAACCGGCCCCTTCGGCGGCGGATGACTAGGCTCGCCCTGCGCGGGGTACTTCGGGCCTTACCCACGCCCGGCGCGAGCCCACCGTTTAGCGTACCGCGCGAACCCCGCCCGTGGCCTAGTCCTTCAGCTTCTTCACCGCCTCGATCAGCGCCGGAAGCACCTGGTGCACGTCGCCCACGATGCCGTAGTCGGCGATCTTGAAGATAGGGGCTTCGGCGTCTTTGTTCACCGCCACGATGTATTTGCTCTTGTTCATCCCCGCCTGGTGCTGCACCGCGCCCGAGACCCCCAAAGCGAAGTAAACATTGGGCTGCACCACCTTGCCGGTCTGCCCTACCTGCTCGCTATACGGCCGCCAACCTGCATCCACCACCGCGCGGGTGGCCCCTACAGCGCCACCCAGCAGCTCGGCCAGCTCTTCCACCTTGGCAAAAGCCTCGGGGCCACCCAGCCCGCGCCCGCCGGTCACTACCACGGTGGCTTCGGTGAGGGAAACCCCCTTCTTCTGCTCGGCTACGCGCTCGAGCCCCTCTACCCGGGGTGCCGGGAGTTCGATGTCTAGGCTCTCCACCGCACCCTCGGAACCCAGCGGCGCAGCCGCTGGGGTGGTGTTGGGCTTGACGGTGAAGACCACCGGAAGCGCAGCCGCCTGCTTTTCGGTGACGCGGTTCAAGAAGCTGTAACGGGTGGCGATAATCTTGGAGCCGTCGGTGTGGGTCTCGAGGGTGTCCTCGAGAAGGGCCGCCCCCATCTTGAAGGCTAGCCGGGGGGTCCACGAGCGCCCCTGGCGGCTCGCAGTGGCCACCACCACCTGGGCCCCGGCCTTCTGCTGCGCGGCATAGGCCGCCGCCGCCCACTTCTCGGCGGTGTAGGCGCCAACCTCGGCTAAGTAGAGGGTATGGACGTACTTCCTAGCCTCCTCCGCCACCGCCGCGAGGTTCTCGCCGATCAGCACGCCGGCCACGCTTCCGGCGATGGCGTTGAGCTCTCGGGCGCGGGTGAGGGCCTCGAGGGCCCCTTTGCGCAGGCGGGTTCCATCGTGTTCGAGTACGACTAAGATCATCTTTCCTCCGGGCAACTCCTGCGGCTAGATCACTTTCGCCTCTTCGTGCAGCAAGCGCACTAGCTCGTTCGCTGCGGCCACCGGGTCTTTGGTCGCGTCAATGATTCTGTTCAAGCGCTGGCGCTCTTGGATGGTCTGCTCGAGGATCTCCACCTTGCCCTCGAAAGCGATAGGAACCTTGCGGATCTCCTTCTTCTTGGCCTTCATGATGCCCGGCAGGGTGGGGTAGCGCGGCTCGTTGAGGCCCTGCTGGGTGGTAAAGACGGCGGGGAGGGCCACCCGCACCACCTCTGCCCCCTCGTCCAGGTCGTGCTTGGCCTTGGCGGAAGCGCCTTCGCCCTCGAGCTCGAGGTGGGTCGTCCAGGTTACCACCGGCCAGCCCAGGGCTTCGGCGATGGCTGCACCCAGCGCTTGCGAGTCCCAGTCGGACTGCTGCCCGCCGGTGAAGACCAGCGTAGGGGCCTCGTCGCGGATGGTGTCGGCCAAGGCCTGGGCCTGGGTGATGGGGTCGAGGGGGGTATCGGTGACGAGGTGAACCCCCCGGTCTGCCCCCATCGCCAAGGCGGTGCGGATGGCCTCTTCAAAGCGTTCGGGGCCGAGCGCTACGATCACCGCTTCGCCGCCGTGCTGCTCCTTGAGGCGGATCACCTCCTCCACGCCCCACTCGTCCATCTGGTCGAGGATCAGCGTGGCGCCCTCGTAGCCCACCCGCCCCCCTTCGACGCGGAGCTTGGCTTCGTTGTCGGGTACTTGCCGTATGACCGCAATGAATTTCATCGGATTCACCCCTTCAGGATATGCCGGGCGACGATCAGGCGTTGGATCTCGTTGGTGCCCTCGTAGATCTGGTTGAGCTTCACGTCGCGCAACAGCTTCTCGACGGGATATTCGTGCATGTAGCCGTAGCCGCCGTGGATCTGGATGGCCTGGTTGGCCGCCTCAAACGCCATCTCCGAGGCGTAGGCCTTGGCGATGGCCGCGGCGTGGGCTTGGGGCAGGCCCTGGTCGGTGAGCCAGGCGGCGTAGTAGGTGTAGGCCCGGGCGGTCTCGATGCCCATGAGCATCTCGGCCAGCTTGAACTGGATGGCCTGGAACTCGGCGATGGGCCGGCCGAAGGCTTCGCGCGCACGCGCGTACTTGGTCGCTTCGTCCAGGGCCCGCCGCGCCACCCCAATGGAGCCTGCCGCCACCGGGATGCGGGTCTTGTCCAGGGTGTTCATGGCGATCTTGAAGCCATCCCCCTCCTTGCCCAGCAGGTTGGCGGCGGGAACCCGGCAGTCCTCAAACACCAGCTCGTAGGTCCCGGAAGCCCGCTGCCCCATCTTGCCGTGCAGCTTGTTGGCCTTGAAGCCGGGCGTGCCCTTTTCCACCACCAGGGCGACGACGCCCTTGTGCCGGGCCTCGGGGTTGACGGTGGCGAACACCACCACGACCTCGGCTTCCCCGCCGTTGGAGATCCAGGTTTTGGTCCCGTTCAAAACGTAGTCATCGCCATCTCGCACCGCCCGCGTGCGCAGGGCGGCCGCATCGGAGCCGTTGCCGGGCTCGGAGAGGGCGAAGGCGGCCAAGGCCGGCTTCTCGGTGAGCTTTTTGAAGAAGCGAGATTTCTGCTCGTGGGAGCCGGCCAGCAGGATGGGAGTGATGCCCAGGTCGGAGGCCATGGGGATGGTGTAGATGCCCATGCAGCCCCAGGCCAACTCCTCGCCGATGATGACCTCCTCGAGCATCCCCAGCCCCAACCCGCCGTATTCCTCGGGGATGATGGCGTTGAGCAAGCCCACCCCGTGCAGTTTCTCGATGATGGGCCAAGGCACCTCCTCGCGGGCGTCGTACTCGGCGGCCACGGGAGCGATCTGCTCGCGGGCAAAACGCCGGGCTAGGGCTTGAAGTTGTTTTTGTTCGTCGGTGAGGGAAAAATCAATCGCCATAAGCGGATGGCCTGCGCCGAAGCCTCAGCCCCTCTCCACCTCCTCTTCCGTCCCGAAAAACGAAGCGGCGTCGTACTGGCTCCACTGGGGCCTGAACGGGGGCAAGGAAGAAGGCAAGGCCAGGGGGTGGCCAGGGGCGGGAATGGGCTTGAGTTCGGCCCGCAGCGGTTTGACCCGGGGCAGTTCCAGCGGCGCCTGGACCCCCTTGCCAAAGGCGAAAAGGCATCCCTCGCGGTCCCACATGAGCCCGCCTCGATACCAACCGCGATGCCCGCCCATGAAGTCCACGACCTGGCGGTAACCATCCGCCCCCGGCTCGAGCAGCACCCCCACCGGCCGGTTGGCCAGGGTGTAGACCACGCCGCTCCCCGTGCAGTAGAGGATTGGATCCCCGTTTTTATCCCACAGGACAGTACGCACAGACGCTCCTTTGACCGAGTATAAGTTTTTCTCTCCCCTCCCGCAAGCCCAACAACCCCGAGGCCAGCCGCCGGCATCCCCTCACAGCACCCCTGCCGAGCGGAAGGCTCCGTTCACCACTTCTCTGGCCTCCCGCATCACCTGCTCGAGGTGCTCCGCCCCCCGGAAGCTCTCGGCGTAGATCTTGTACACGTCCTCGGTGCCCGAGGGGCGGGCGGCGAACCAGGCGTTCTGGGTGACCACCTTGAGGCCGCCGATGGGCTCGCCGTTGCCGGGGGCGCGGGTGAGCTTGGCCAGGATGGGCTCTCCGGCCAGCTCGGTGGCGGCGACCATCTCGGGGCTAAGGTTGGCGAGCACCTTCTTCTGGGCCGGGGTGGCGGGGGCGTCCATGCGGCTGTAGGCCGAAGCGCCGAAGCGGGCCTCGAGCCCACGGTAGTGCTCGCTGGGCGACTTACCGGTTTTGGCCAGAATTTCCGCCGCCAAGAGCCCCAGGATGATCCCATCCTTGTCGGTGCTCCAGGCCGAGCCGTCCATGCGCACGAAGCTCGCCCCGGCACTCTCCTCTCCGCCAAAGCCCAAGGTTCCGTTCAGGAGCCCATCCACAAAGTACTTGAAGCCCACCGGCACCTCGACCAGGGGACGCCCCAGCGCCTGGGCTACCCGGTCGATCATGCTGCTGGAAACCAGGGTCTTGCCAATGCCCAGGCGGGCGGGCCACTGCGGGCGGTGCTGGTAGAGGTAGTGGATGGCGACGGCGAGGTAGTGGTTGGGGTTCATCAACCCATCGCGGGTCACGATGCCGTGGCGGTCGGCGTCGGGGTCGTTGCCCACGGCCACGTCGAAGCGCTCCTTGAGGGAGATCAGCGAGGCCATGGCGTAGGGGCTCGAGCAGTCCATGCGGATCTTGCCGTCCCTGTCCACACTCATGAAGGCAAAGGCGGGGTCGATGCGCTGGTTGACCACGGTGAGCTCGAGGCCGTAGTGCTCGGCGATGCGCTGCCAGGTCGCCAGCGAAGCCCCACCCAGCGGGTCCACCCCGATGCGCACGCCCGCGGCCTTGATGGCGGCGAGGTCGAGGATCTGGCCGAGCTCGCTCACGTAAGGGGTGACGAAGTCGAACTCTTCGACGGCTTGCAGGGCGCGCTCGAGCGGGATGCGCTTGACTCCCTTGAGGCCCTCGGCCAGGAGGGCGTTGGCCCGCTCCTGGATGGCCCCGGTCACGCCGGTATCGGCGGGGCCGCCGGAGGGGGGGTTGTACTTGAACCCCCCGTCCTGGGGCGGGTTGTGGCTGGGGGTGATCACGATGCCGTCGGCCAGGCCCTCGCGGCGGCCTTTGTTGTAGGAGAGGATGGCGTGGGAGACCAGGGGGGTGGGGGTATAGCCGCGACCCTTCTCAACGCGCACATGGACGCCGTTAGCCACCAGGACCTCTAAGGCGCTCGCCCAGGCGGCTTCGCTGAGGGCGTGGCTGTCCATGCCCATGTACAGCGGCCCGCTGATGCCCTGCTGGGCGCGGTACTCGGCTACGGCCTGGGCGATGGCCAGGATATGGGCCTCGTTGAAGGTGCGGTGGGCGGAGGTTCCCCGGTGCCCGCTGGTGCCGAAGGCTACCCGCTGCAAAGGGTCGGCGGGGTCGGGCCGGAGGGTGTAATAGCTGGTCATCAGGCGCGGAATATTGGCCAAAATGTCCTGTGGGGCAGGCTTTCCAGCCAAAGGGTGCAGCGACATAGGGCCTCCTTGAGAAGAGCTTACCCAAATTTGCCCCTAAGAGCACCTTCGCTCTTCCCTACGCCCTCTACAATCCGGCCTATGAGTTTGCTGTTCGAGCCGCTCGAGCTTCGTTCGGTCACGCTGAAAAACCGCATCGCCATGTCCCCCATGTGCCAGTACTCCTGCGAAGAGCAAGACGGCCAGGTAAACGGCTGGCACCTCCTCCACTACCCCACCCGAGCGGTGGGCGGGGTGGGGCTGATCATAGTGGAGGCCACCGCGGTGGAGGCGCGGGGGCGAATCAGCCCGGAGGACCTGGGCATCTGGTCGGACGCCCACCTCCCGGGGTTGCGGGAGCTGGCGGCCAAGATCAGGGCTCATGGGGCGGTGGCCGGGATCCAGCTCGCCCACGCCGGGCGCAAAGCCGGAACCACACGCCCCTGGGAGGGAGGAAAGCCCCTTTATGCCTGGACCCCGGTGGCCCCTAGCGCGCTGGCCTTTCAAGCGGGCTGGCCGGTTCCGGAGGAGTTGGACGAAGCGGGGCTCGAGGAGGTCAAAAACGCTTTCCAGCAGGCTGCAAGGCGGGCCTGGGAGGGCGGTTTCCAGGTGATTGAGCTGCACATGGCCCACGGCTACTTGCTGCATTCCTTCCTCTCGCCCCTCTCCAACCACCGCACCGACCAGTACGGCGGGAGCCGGGAAAACCGTATGCGCTTCCCGCTCGAGGTGGTGGAGGCGGTGCGCGAAGTCTGGCCGGAGGAGCTTCCTCTTCTGGTGCGGGTCTCGGCGACCGACTGGGTGGAAGGCGGGTGGAGCGTCGAAGACACGGTGGCCTTGGCTCGAGAACTGGCGAAGCGCGGGGTAGACCTGCTCGACTGCTCCTCGGGTGGGATCGTTCCCGGGGTGAAGATCCCGCTGGGGCCGGGGTATCAGGTACCTTTTGCAGAGAAGGTCCGGCGCGAGGCCAGCCTCAAAACCGGAGCAGTGGGCCTCATCACCGACCCTCTGCAGGCCGAGGCCATTCTCCGCGAGGGACAGGCCGATGTGGTGTTTTTGGCTCGAGCCCTCCTGGCCGAACCCTACTGGGCCTACCGGGCCGCGCGGGCGCTGGGAGCCGAAAAGGTCTGGCCACGCCAGTACGACCGGGCCTTTCCCGGCTAGCCCTTGGTGGCCCCGGCGGTGAGCCCCTTGATGAACTGCTCGGAGAGGAGCAAATACAAGAGGATCAGCGGCAACGCAGCCAGCGTAAGCCCAGCGAAGAGCGGCCCGTAGTCGGTGGCGAACTCTCCAAAGAAGACCGATAGGCCCTGGGGGACGGTCTTGAGGGCGGGATTTTGCAGAAAAGCCAGCGGCAGCAGGAAGTCGTTCCAGATGGGGATGGCGGTGTAGATGGCCACGATGGCGAGCTGAGGCCGTACCAAAGGCAGCATGATCCGCGCAAACACCTGCCACTCGCTAGCCCCGTCGATCCGCGCGGCGCTCTCGAGGTCGGCGGGGAGCGAGCGGAAAAAACCGGTGAGGATGAAGACCGCTGCCGGAACACCCCCCGCTGCGTAGACCAGGATGAGCCCCAGGTGCGAGTCCAGGAGGCCCATCTGCTTGAGTTGGACGAAAAGCGGCACCAGCACCAGCTTGGCCGGGAACAGCAGGCCTATCAGAAAGACCACGTACAGCAGGTTGTTGAGCCCGAAGCGAAAGCGCCCCAGGGCGTAAGCGGCCATCGCGCTAAAGACCAGGATTAGAAGCTCGGCCCCCAGGGTGATGAAGACCGAGTTACGAAAGTACAGGTCGAAGCGGCCCGACTCCCAAACCTTGGCGAAGTTCTCCAGGCTCCATACCTTGGGCAAGGCAAAGGGCGAAGCGAAGATCTCCGCGGTAGGCTTTAGGGCCGAGATCAGCATCAGGGCCAACGGGAGGATCACCCCCAAAGCATTCAGGCCAAGCGCCCCGAGCAATAGAGCATCGGCAAAGCTCAAACGGCGCATCAGCCCTCCACCTCCCGGCGGCGCAGGTAGAGCGAGCCTAGCGCCGACCCTGCCCCTACGATCACAAAGAGCACCACGCTGATGGCCGAGGCCACCCCCACATTGGAGGTGGCTTCAGAGGCTGCTCCGAAGGCCAGCCGATAAAACATCAAACCCAAGGTGTCGGTGGCCCCACCGGGGTTCCCGCTCACCCCAGCCATCACATAAGGCAACTCGAACCACTCCATGGCCCCGATAAAGGTCAGGATCACGACGATGGTGAAAGCCGGAGCCAAGAGGGGGAGCATCACCTGGCGGAAGACCTGCCCCTCGGTGGCCCCATCGAGGCGGGCGGCCTCGTAGTACTCCTCGGGGATACTGTTCAATCCGGCCAAAAACACCAGGGTGGGAAAGCCCACCCAGCGCCAGGCGTTCACCAGAATTAAGGTCAAAAGGGCGTACTTGGGGTCCCCCAACGGGGCGAAGCTCGCCACCCCCAAGGCGTTGGCCATCTTGGTGATGGGACCGACCAGGGGGTCGAGAAAGAGAAGCCACAAAAAGCCCACCACCACCAGCGAGAGAATCACCGGCAAAAACACCGTAACCCGGAAGAACCTAAATAGGGGCAGTTGCCGCCATAAGGCGTAAGCCAGCAGCAACCCCACCCCGTTCTGGATCACCATCAGCCCGACAAACGCCGAGAGGTTGTGGGAGAAAGCCCGGAGGAAGGCCTCGCGAAAGGGAAAGCTCAAGAGCTTGCGGAAGTTCTCGAGCCCCACAAACCCCTCGCGGTTGAAGCTGGTCCAGGAGTACAGGCTAAAGCTCAAGGCGTTGAGGGCCGGCCAGACCGTGAAGACCAGCATCAGCAAAAGCGCCGGGGCCAGGAAGATGGTCAGCCATAAGTTCCGTTGAAAGCGCATAGACCGGCTGGAGGTCGGCTACTTTTGGAATGGTTTGAACCACGTGGCCACGCCCTTGGTCATCTCCTCGGCGACCTGGCGGCCCGTGGCTTGGCCCAGGATCATCCTTTGCAGGCCGCTGCGAATGAGTTCGGTGCCGGTAGGGGTAGCGTAACGGAAGCCCACCAGGGTCAAGAAAGGGGTGCCGTAGTAGCCGGTCTGCTCGATGATCTCGGCCAGCACCGGGTCCTTGGCTTTGGTCCCCGGTATCGCCGAGGCCTGGGCTAGCCGCTCGGTAAACTGCTGGCCGAACTCCGGGGTGGAGAGGAAGTTGAGGAACTTGATGGCCGCCTCGGGGTACTTGGTCTTGGCGTTGATCGAGTAGTTCCCGTCGGCAAAGGTCGGGACGTAGGTGCGGCCCCCGCGGGTGAGGGGCGGGGCGGGCATAAAGCCAAAGTTGAGCTTGGGGTTGTTCTCGCGGAAGAAGGCGATGTCGAAGCCGCCGGTCACGAAGAAAGCGGCCCCGCCGTTGGTGAAGAGGGTACGGCCTTCGGGGTAACCGATGCCCGCGTAGTTGGGTGGGAAGAACTCCTTGAGCGCGGCGGTCTCCTCCAGGGCTTTGATAAAGCCTTCGTCCACAAAGGTTTTCTTTCCCGAGGTCACGTCGCGGAAGTAATCGGTGCCGCCATAGAACATGGGTCCGATCACCCCGAAGATCTGCTCGAGGCTGACCCCGTCTTTGGGACCGTTGGCCAGGGGAACGATCCCAGCGGCTTTGATCTTGGCCAGCGCAGCCTTGAACTCCGGCCAGGTCTCCGGCAACTCTTTGATCCCCGCCCGGCTCAGGAGGTCTTTGTTGTAGAAGAAGCCCAGGCTCTGGGTGGCGAAGGGCACCCCGTAGATCTTCTTGCGGGTGTCGTCCTTGAAACCACGGGCGGCGTTGAGGAGGCTCGAGGGAAACTTGCTCAGGTTGGGTACTTGCTTGGCGTCAATGGGCAGTAAGTAGCCCGCGTCCGCGAGTTGGGCCAACCCTCCGTAGGCTCGGGTGTGGATGATGTCAGGGCCACTCCCCGCAGCCAGCGCCGAGGAAAGGATGGTGTTGTACTCGGTGTTTTTGTACGGGGTGAAGACTACCTTGATCCCGGTCTGCTTCTCGAACTGCTTGGCGATATCGTCGTAGAACTCCTTGTCTTCGACCCGCCAACTCCAGAAGCTGAGCGTGACCTGCTGGGCCAGGGTCGTCCCCGGGATTAGAAAAACCATCCCCACCGCTAATGCTTTGCTAAGTGTTCGTAAGGCCATTCGCATATCCTAGCCCCCTGCGTTGGATTGTTGAGCCAGGTTAGTATACGAAGGTATGGCTTTGGTATTCAAGTGGTCTGTGAACCCAAGGCCGGTAGGAGGCCACGGAAGAACCTGGGCACGGTCGCGCAACTTTTCGAGCGGCTCAGGTATCGTAACCCAACGCGCCCTCGAGGCTGGCGATCTGACCCGGATGAATCGGTCCGGCCTGTTCCAGCGCCAGCACCAAGGCACCCCCTAAGGGCTCGAGCCGGGGAAGCCGCACCTCCGCCTTAGGGGCCAGCCGAGCAAGCGCTTGGATAAACGCCTCCCGCAGCACATCCACCCGGAAGACCCCCCCGGTGGGGTATACCGGCGGGTCCCAGAACTCCAGCTGGCGCATAACGGCCCCCGCCAGCCCCGCTAGCGCCGCTCCCCCTTCCCTCAGGATGTGCTGCGCCATCCTATCGCCCTCCCCCGCGACCCGGGCCACCACCGGCAACAGCCCCGCCACCCGCTGGCGCTCCAGACGACCATCGTAAAAGGCCAGGCGCAAATCCCAGGGCTGGCCCAGGCCGAGGTGGGCCAGCAGGGCCTGGGTCAGCCGGGTATCCGGGGCCAGCCGTTGGGAGGCCTCGAGCACCGCCCGCACCGCCTGCCGCCCTAGTTCATAACCGCTTCCCGCGTCGCCCAAAAGGTAGCCATAGCCCCCTGCGAAGGCCTCCCGCCCCGCCCCATCTAGCCCCCAGGCGATCGAGCCGCCCCCGGCGATCACCAACACCCCGGGGTTGCCGTAAGGGTCGGCCCCCCGGAAATTGCTCTGGGTGTCGTGGTGAATAGCCAGGCTCACCACACCGGGCAAGCGTTCCCGCATCCAGGACTCGACGGCGGAAGGGCCTCGCTGTGCCCCGGTCAGGCCCAAGGCGGCGTGGCGGATCGCCCCCAGCGGAAGCTGCGCGCCGATCTGCCGCAGCAGCTCCTCCAACACCCCCCGGCAGCGCTGGCGCTTTTCTTCGGTGGAGAGGTCATCCCAAGGCCCGGCCTGGGCTCGGGCCAACACCCGGCCCTGGAGGTCAGCCACCGCCGCCCGGGTGGAGGTCTGTCCCCCGTCGATTCCTAAAACAAACGTCACGGCAACGCCTCTACAAAGCGGCGGGTGATCTCGGTGGGGTTGGTGATGGCCGTGCCGACCACCACCGCATACGCCCCGGCCTCGAGGGCGGCCCTGGCCTCCTGGGGGGTCCAGATGCGCCCTTCTGCCACCACCGGAACCGAGGTCTGCCGGGCGAGGAGGGCTACCAGCTCCAGATCTGGCCCTTGGCCTAGCCCTTGCGTGGCGGGGGTGTAACCCGAGAGGGTGCTCGCCAGCAGGTCGGCCCCGGCTTCGGCGGCCCACAACCCCTCCTCGAGCGTGGAGCAGTCGGCCATCACCGGCACCCCCAGCTCGGCTTGAATCTCCCGGATGAGGGCGTGCAGCTCAGGAAGGTTGAGCCGTTGGTAAAAAGCACAGGAAAGGGCCACCAAGTCGGCCCCGGCCTCCACGACCCGGCGGGCGGACTCCAGGTCCGGGGTGATGATCACGTTCCCCTGCGGGTCCAGGCGTTTGTCAATTCCGATGATGGGGAGTTGGGTGACGGCCCGGATGGCCCGGATGTCCTCCGCCCCGTTAGCCCGTATCCCCCCTGCCCCGCCCCTCTCGGCGGCCTTGGCCATCGCCGCCATAAAGCGGGGGCCGTACAGGGGGCTACCGGCCCTCGCCTGGCAGGAGACGATCAGCTTGTGCTGCAGTTTGGCTACCGTAGGGTGCATCGCGACCTCATCAGCGTGTCCGGGTGACCTTCGAGAGGTTGCGGGGAGCGTCGGGGTTGTGGCCTCGGGCCACCGCCAGCCGGGCGGCGAAAGGGTAAAAAGCCTGAGCGATAAGCACCGAATCCAAGACCGGATGTAACCGGACGGACAGCGGCATGGGGGTGTGGGCGAACTCCAGGGCGTCCGCCTCGGAGGAAGCCACCAGCAGGTGGGCCCCCTTCCCGCGCAGGTTCTCCAACAGGCTTAGCATGCCAGGCAGGGGCTTGTCCTTGGGCAAAAGCGCCAGCAGCGGGAATCCCGGCTCTACCAGGGCCACCGGGCCGTGCAGGAGTTCGGCTCCCGAGAGGGCTTCGGCGTGGAGGGCGCTGGTCTCCTTGAGTTTGAGGGCTAGCTCGTTGGCTACTGCGAAAGCATAGCCTCGTCCGACCACCAGGGTGTTGTCGGTTTCGCTCAAGACCTCGAGCCCCGCGCTCCAGTCCGCCTCAGCAGCCTGGTATAGGGCCTCGGGGAGTTGGCTGAGCGCGCTTTGCAGCTCCCTATCGTCGCGCCAATACGCCACCAGTTGGGCCAAGGCGGCCAAGGCGGCCAGGTAGCTTTTGGTAGCGGCCACCGCCTCCTCGACTCCGGCCCACAGGGGCAGCACCACCTCGCACGAGCGAGCCAGCGGCGAGGATTCTTGGTTCACCAAGGCCACGGTAAGGGCTCCCCCGCGCCGGGCCTGGCGGGCTACCTCGATCAGGTCGGGGCTCTCTCCCGATTGCGACACCGCCAACAGCAGGGCCTTATGGAGGCTCAGGTGGGCGCCGTAGACGGTGGTGGCAGAGGGGATGGCGCTCGAGCAGACCAGCCCCAACAGGCTTTCGATCAAGTACTTGCCGTAGAGGGCAGCGTGGTCGGAGCTACCCCGAGCCACGGTGAGAGCAAAGGGCGGGGGGTTACGGCGCAGGAAGCCAGCCAGGCTCTCCACCTCGCTGCGGTTCTCGCGCAATAGACGCTCCACCACCGTGGGCGCTTGTAAGGCTTCGCGGTACATCTTGGTTTCGCTAACGTTCATGGGCTTTCTCCGTTTGCTGCGCTCACGCCATACGCCGAACGCAAGATGCGGTGCCGGCTCAACGCACCCGCTCCCCGCGGATGTAGACCTCCTCGACCTCGAGCCCCGCGTTCAACACCACCAGGTCGGCCCGAGCCCCCACCGCGATGCGGCCCCGATCCTCGAGGCCCAGGTACTCGGCAGCCAGGGTAGAGACCCGCTGGGCCGCCTCTTCCAGGGGCAGGCCCCAACCCACCAGGTTGCGCAGGGCGCGGTCTAGGGTAAGAGAGCTCCCGGCCAAGGCGCCGTCGGCGAGGTAGACCCCCTCGCCCTTGCGGTAGACCGCGTGACGACCCATGCGATACTCCCCCTCGGGCATCCCGGCGGCGGCCACCGCGTCGGTGACCACGTACAGCCCCGGGATGGCCCGCAACACGCCCCGCAGCACCGCCGGATGAACGTGCAATCCGTCGCCGATGACCTCGGCATAGCGAGCCCGCTCGAGGCTCAGCCCCACCACCCCCGGCTCACGCTGGACCAGCGGAGTCATGGCGTTGAAGAGGTGGGTAAAGCCCCTGGCCCCCGCCTCGAAAGCGGCCAGGGCTTCGGCGTAGGTGGCGGTGGTATGGCCCTGCTGCACCCGCACCCCCCGCCCTGCAAGCCAGCGGATGAGCTCGAGCGCCCCCGGCAGCTCAGCGGCCAGGGTGACGATGCGGATCGGGGCCAGTGCGCAAAAGCGCTGCACGAGCTCGAGGTCGGGCAGAAGCGGATAGGGTGGCTGGGCCCCTAGCTTCCGGGGGCTGATAAACGGGCCCTCCAGGTGTACTCCCACCACCTGGGCCTCGTCCACAGCGGGCCTTTCGACCACCGCTCGAGCCCCTCGTAAAGCCGCCTCAATCTCCTCCACCGGGGCCGTGACGGTGGTGGCGAGCAGGGTGGTGGTGCCGTGCTGGGCGTGAAAACGGGCCAGTTGTCGAACGGCCGCCTCGCCTTCCATCGTGTCCGCTCCGCCGCCGCCGTGAACGTGTAGGTCAATGAACCCAGGCAAGATAAAGCGCCGGGGTTCCGGCGCGGTGGCCATGGGCTCGAGCCCCTCGACGCGCTCGCCGAAGCTGAGGCGTCCGGCCACAGGGCCCTGGGGGGTGATGACGGTTCCGGAAAGTTCCATTAGACCTCCTGCATTTAGATTACGCGCCCCTCCCGCACCAGGCGCAGGGGGAACACCCCGGTGAACAAGCGGGGCCAGGCTAGCCTGGCTGGCCCGCGCTCGAGCCGCACCCCCGGCAGCCGTGGGGCGAAGTGCCACGCCCACAGCTCCTCGACCAGGGGGGCCATGCGGGCCTCGACCAGGGCCTCGGCGCGGGGCTTGAGCTCGCCCAAGTCGAAGGGGCTGGGGTCACCGAGCGCTTCGCGCACCTCGCCGCGTACCCGGCCTTGGTAGAGCCAGTCATCGACGAGCCGCGAGAGGTGAGCCTCGGCCAGGGCCAGGGGGTCGCTCCCGTAGAGGGAGCAAACCCCAGAGGCGATGGCGCTGCCCAGCGTGTTCCCCGCCGTGTTCCAGGCGGCGTACCCGGCCAGGCGGGTCACGTCCACGGCATCCAGCAGCAGCCGGGTGAAGCGCTCCTCGGCCCCGTTGGCATAGGCCACGTCGGCCACGGTGACCCGGCGGCCTGCGGCCAGGTCTTCGGCGATGCACCCCACGAACTCGGGCAGGTGGCGGTTGGCGGTGTCCACCGCCTCGAGGTTGGGCTGGCGGTGGGCCTGCCGGTGGGAAGGGGCGTTGACGGCCAGGATCAGGTCGGCGGCCTCGGGGCTCGAGGCCGCCACGCAGCCCGCCGCCCGCAGGTGGGCCTTGACCAACTCGCCCAGCACGCGGTCCTCGTAGAGCATCACGCTGTGAGGGGCCAGGGCCGAGGGGTAGCGCACCCAGATGCGGGGCTTGCGGCCCGAGGCGTTGACCAGAGCCCGCGCCAGCAGCACCGCCGCCACCTCGTCGGCGCCGGGGTACACGTCGGCCTTCGGCCACAGGTTCAGCTCGTCGATCCGGGCTTCCAAACGCCGCCGATCCCTGGCCGCTAGACCATACGGAGTGGTGTCGTCCAGGGTCAGGCACAGGTGCTCGAGCACCCCCTCCTGCAGCAGGCCGATGGCCGCCTGGTGCAGGGCGTGGTTGCGCTCGCGGGTGGCGAGCCAGTCCTCCAGAATCTCCCTTGGGACTGCGGAAATCGCGGCCTCGAGTTCCGAGCGATCCGCGCCCCGCTCCACCCGGTCGGTCCACTCCGACACCCGGCGCAGCGCCGCACCCCACCGGCCGTAGTAGGGCTTCTCCTCCAGCGGATCGTCGTCGTGGGCCACCCGCACGATCACGCCGTAGGCCAGCAGGCGCAGCCGGGGGTGGTCCCGCTTCACCTCGCGCAGCACCTCCAGCCGCCCCAGCGCCGCCTCGAGCGGGTCCGAGACCCGGCGGGCCGGGATCATGCCGCCCAGGGTGAGGGTCTCGAGGGTGACGAGGGCCACGTCGGCGGCAGGGGCGTGCTCGCGCAGCCATTCGGCGATCCCGGCGGTGTCGCCAGGGCGGTTTAGGTGGTTGAGGATCTCCAGGGGGGGCGAGAGCAGCTCGAGGCCGGCCACCCGCGCGAGCTGGTGGGGCAGCTCGAGGGTGGGGGGGCGGGTGTCACAGGGCAGGAGCAGTACGCGCTTCATCTACCCCTTTACCGCCCCCTCGAGCCCGCGCATAAAAAGCCGCTGGGCCAGGAGGAAGACCAGCAGCACCGGGATCATCATCAGCACAGCCCCTGCCGCTACGTTGAAGGTGTCGTAGTTGAACTGTCCCTTGAGCTTGAGGATCGCCACCGACAGCGGCAACAACTCCTCGTTGGTGAGCAAGGCTACCGAGGGCCAAAAATAAGCGTTCCAGGTACTGACCAGGGTAAAGATGCCCAAAGCGGTGAGCGAGGGCCTCGAGAGCGGAATCATGATCCGCCATAGGATCTGCGTCTCGCTGGCCCCGTCAATCCGGGCGGCCTCCAGAAGGGTACCGGGGATGGCTAGGTAGGCCTGGCGCATGAGAAAGATGCCGAAGGCGGTTGCCACCGTGGGCAGCACCACCCCCCAGTAGGTGCCCAGCAGGTGCAGCTTGTTGAGGGTCAACACGTTGACGATAAACGAGGTCTCGGTGGGCAAGACCAAGGTGGAGAGGATCGCAGCGAAGATGAGGTTCTTCCCGGGAAAGCGCAGCCGGGCCAGCGGATAAGCGGCCAGGGCCGAGACGATCAGGGTTCCCGCCACGGTGAGCCCGGTGATGATCAGCGAGTTTAGCAAATACTTGCCCAGCTTGAGCTTTTCGAAGACCTCGACGAAGTTGCCCAGGGTGACGGCGGGCGGGAAGAGGCTACGGGGAAGGTCGTAGATGCTGATCCCGGCTGCTTTTTTGTCGGTGAGGGAGATCGCCAGGGTCCACAGGAAAGGGAAAACCGCAAAGGCCAGGATGGCCAGCAGGATCAGGTAGGTCAAAGCGAAGCCCACCCCTTTGCGCCACGCCGCCCGGCGGCGCAGCCCCGCGGCCTCTGCTCGGGCGTGGAGGGTGGTCGGGAAGCCTCCTCGTTCGTTCATCGCTCTCCTCGATCCTCGCGGGTGATGCGAAAGTTAAGGTAGCTGAGCCCGAAGCCTACCAATGCGATGAGCAGCCCCGCCGCGCTGGCCACCCCGTAGTTGAAGTCCAGCCCCAGGCTCTTGTTGTAGACGTAGAGCAAGGCGGTGTAGGTGCTGTTGAGCGGGCCGCCGGTGCCCCCGGTAAAGACCAGAATCTCCTCGAGCACCCGGATCGCTGCGATGGTCGAGAGCAGGCTGCACAAGAGGAGGGTGGGGCGCATCAGCGGGACGGTGATCCGCCAAAAACGCTGCCAAGGGCTGGCCCCGTCGAGGGTGGCGGCCTCCTCGAGCTCGCCGGGGATGGCCTGCAGCCCGGCCAAATAGAGCACCATGTAGTAGCCAAAGCCGCGCCAGAAGGTCACCAGCATGATCGCCCAAAGGGCCGTGTGCTCGTTCAAGAGCCAGTTGAACTGCCCACCCTGGTTGAAAAAGCCAACTAGCCGCAGCGACCAGTTGAGCAAGCCGTCCTTCTGGAAAACCCACTCCCACATCACCGCCGCCAGCGAGATCGAGGTAATGACCGGGATGTAGTAGCCCGCGCGGAACAAGGCTATGAAGGGCAGCTTTCGGTTCACCAACACCGCCACCGCCAAGGAAGCGATCTGCAAAACCGGCACCACCAGCAAGTATTTGAGCGAGTTCACAATCCCGGTCTGAAACAGCGGGTCGCGCAAGACCAGGGCGAAGTTCTGCCCGCCCACCCAACGGGGCGGCGCCCCCGAGCCCAGGTTGGCGGCGGTGTACTCGGTGAACCCCAGGTAAGCTCCGTAGAGTACCGGATAAAAGGTGAATAGCCCCATCAGCACCAACGCCGGGGCTAGGAAAGCGTAGGCTGCGAGGGTGGTTGTCCAGGCTTGGCGTTTCATAGGGCCTTCAGCAAGGGGGCTCGAGGAGACCTATCCCCTCGAGCCCCAAACCCTTATCACTTGGCGTTGGCGTTCCAGAAGGCCACCGCGTCGTCGAGGGCCTGCTTGGCGCTTTTCTTACCCAAGAAGGCGGCCTCGATGTTGTCGTTGAAGTTTTTGTAGACGTCGTCGGTGTTCTTGGGGGGTTTGAAGCCCGGGTTGATCAGGCGGCCAGAGCTCGAGTTCATCCCCTTGCCGATCTCGAGGGGGTCGTCGCTCTTGGCCTTGAGGCCGGGGTCGCTCTCGCAGCCCTTGGCGGTGCAGACGATGGGTACCACGTTGGCGAACTTGACCTGGTTGGCGCGGTTGGTCATGAACAGGGCAAAGCGGGCCGCCGCGGCTTGGTTCTTGGAAGCCTTGGGGATTACCAGATCCATCGCCCCGCCGGTCTGGATCCCGGCCTTACCCAAAGGAGCACTGGCGATCTTGGTCTTTTTGTAGAGGTCGGGGTTGGCCTCCTTGACCCGGTTCAGCGAGGTCGGAGCCCCCACGATGATGGCAGCCTTACCTTGGCTGTAGAGCTCGTTGGAAAGCTGGAAGGCTTCCTTGCGCAAGAGCTCCTGGGGGATCACGTCGTTCTTCATGGCGTCGACGTACTTTTGCAAGAGGGCCACGTGCGCCGGGGAGTTGAAGTTGGCCTTGCCGTCCTTGTCGTAGATGGAGAGGCCCTCGAGGAAAAAGCGGCCCAAGAAGCTCGCACCGTTGGGGTCCTTGACCGGGGGCAACCAGCCGTAGGCCCCGGTGGCCTTCTTGATCCTCTCGGAGGCGGCGAGCAGGTCGTCGGTGTTCCTTATGCCCTTGACGTCCACCCCGGCCTTGGCAAAGAGATCGGGGTTGTACATCATCACCCCCTGGTCGAGCCAGCCGTACCAGGGCAGGCCGTAGACCTGGCCGTCCACGGTGAAAATGTCCAACACGTTGGGATAGTAGAGCTGGTTGAGCAAGCCGCGCGAGACCACCTGGGTGATGGGAAGCAGGATGCCGTTCTGGGCGGCGGCGAAGGTGGAGTCTTGCCACAGGTTGACCACGTCGGGGGCCTTGCCGAGCGCAATGGAGGCGGTGAGGTCGCGCTCCATGGTGTCCTGCTTGTCCACCCACTTGACCTTGATGGTGGGGTTGGCCCGCTCGAACTCGGCGATAGTGCTTTTGATGTAGTTGTCGAAGTTGGGGCTCAGGTAGTAGGTCCAGAACTCGATCTGGGTCTGAGCAAAAGCGCTCAATCCCAGCGCCATCGCTCCTGCTGCCAGCAACCGCTTAACCATAGTTTCCTCCTACGGATTCTGGGTGCCACGGGAAATCCCGAAAGGCCAAAGGATAAGGTGAAGCGGAATCCATCAGTAACTCCGATCCGCCACCGCCGCCGCGGTTTTGCTCAGCAGTTCTGCGCCTTTGGGGTGACGCAGGGCGGTGCGGGTAAAGAGAAAATCGAGGATCATCAGCTGGCTGATCTTGGCGCTCATCGAGCCGCGCGTAAGGGGGGACTCCGGCGCCGAGGTAAGCAGTACCGCATCGGCGAAGCGGGTAATGGGGCTACGGGCCCCACGGGTCACCGCTACGGTATAGGCCCCCGCCAGCTTAGCCTGCTTGAGCGCTTTCACGGTGTCGATGGAGGAGCCCGAGACCGAGATGCCAAAGGCCAAGTCTTTCGGCCCCAACGTGGCGGCTGAAACCGCCGCCGAGTGGGGATCAGGGTAGGCGATGGCCGCACAGCCCAGCCGCTGGAGCTTTTGGGCAAAGTCCTGGGCCGTGGTTCCTGCGTTCCCTACGCCGTAAAAGTCGATGCGGCGGGCTTTCAGAATGCGCTCTACCACCGCCTCGAGCAGATCCACATCCATCAAGCGGCGGGTCTCGTCGAGAACCTGCCGGGCAGTGTTGTAGACGTAGTCGGCAGTGCTCTGGGCCGAGGTGGGTTTTTCCTGTTTGGGCAAGATCACCGGGCTCGTCACCAAGTCGCTCGCCAGCGCTAGCTTGAAATCCTGGAAGCCCCGAAACCCCAAGTCGCGGCAAAAGCGCACCACGCTGGCCTCGCTCGCGCCCGCTGCGTCGGCGACTTCGATCACGGTTTGGTAAATGACCTGGTCGGCGTTATGCAACACGTACTGGGCGATGCGCTCGAGGGCCGGGGTCATCGACCCGGTGAGGCTCCTGAGGCTCATCAGAGCCCCGCCGGGCATAGGGTCTCGCTGCTTAGAACGACTCACAGGCTCTCCAAAGGGATTGTGACTGGACTCAGGCTAGAGGATGAAGTAAATTTTTGTCAAGAGGTAAAGATATGAAAAAATATTCGACCAAGTTCTGCCCCCTGGTGGTAGATATCCCCGGCCCGACCCTGGACGACGCCACCCGCCACCACCTGGCCCACTACGGCTTCGCCGGAGTCTGCCTGTTTCGCAAGAACATCCGCAACCGGCACCAGCTCGCCCAGCTGGTGGCCGAACTGCGCGAGATCCTGGGCCCGGAAGCCCTCATCGCCATCGACCAAGAGGGCGGGGCGGTCCTGCGCACCACCGACCTACCCGAAGCCCCCTCGGCGATGGCCATGGGCGCCACCGGCGATCCCGCCCTAGCCCAAGCGGTAGGAGCAGCGGTGGGCCGCGGGCTGATCAGCCTGGGGATCAACTGGGATTACGCTCCCGTGCTCGATGTGAACACTGACCCGCGCAACCCGGTGATCGGCGACCGCAGCTTTGGCTCCGACCCGGCCAAGGTAGCCGAGCTGGGGCTGGCCTGGGCGCGGGGGCTCGAGGGAACGGGGGTGATGGCCTGTGTCAAGCACTTTCCCGGCCACGGCGACACCTCTT
Source organism: Meiothermus sp. Pnk-1 (assembly GCF_003226535.1). Lineage (NCBI taxonomy): Bacteria > Thermotogati > Deinococcota > Deinococci > Thermales > Thermaceae > Meiothermus > Meiothermus sp. Pnk-1. The sequence continues at coordinate 65,561 of NZ_QKOB01000013.1, forward strand.
TGGACTCTCACCTGGCGCTGCCGGTAGTGCGCAAGCCGCGGGAGCAGCTCGAGGCCGTGGAGTTCTACCCTTTCCGCCGGGCAGTGGAGGCGAGGATTTCCTCCATCATGACCGCCCACATCCTCTATCCGGCCTTGGACCCCGAGTACCCGGCGACCCTCTCCCAGGCTATCCTCACCGGGCTATTGCGCGAGGAGTGGGGTTACGACGGCTTGGTCGTTACCGACTCGATGGACATGAAGGCCATCACCCACTTCAGCCCCGACGCCAAAGCCGCAGCGGTGCGGGCCTTCATCGCCGGGGCTGATCTGGTGCTGGCCCTGGGATCCAGAGAAACCCAGCAAACCCAGGCCGAGGCGCTGCGGCAAGCTCGGGAAGGTGGCACCATCCCCGCCCAGCGGTGGGAGAAAAGCCAACAGAGGCTCGAGCAAGCCACCGCCCGCTTCCCCGGCACGCCCCGCCCCTACTCCTCCACGCTCGAGGCGGAGGACCGGGCGATCCTCACCGCCGCCGCCCGGCGCAGCATTACCCGCTACGGCGAAGTCCGGCTTCCTCACCCCGGTGAGCGCATCCTCTTTGTAGCCCCCGACCTCGCCCCCGGTGAGAGCGCCTACGAAAATGGCCCCGCCGCTCAAGAACTAGCCCGCCGCCTGGCGGAGCGCTTCCCGGGGCTAAAGATCCTGGCCTACCCCCGCAGCAAACCTGAAGCCATCCGGGAAGGCCTGCAAGCCGCCCTTCAGGAAGCCGATTTCATCCTGTACGTGACCACTTCCCGGCAGCCCCTCCAACCTGGAGAGCTCGAGCTCGCCCGTGCCCTCTTCTCCTCGGGCCGCCCGGCCCTCCACGTCGCTTTGTGGAACCCCTATCACGTCATGGCCTTGGGACAGCCCGCCCTCATCACCTACGGATGGCGCCAACCCACCCTCGAGGCCCTGATCGAAGCCCTCAGCGGCGCCGAGGCCCCGGGCAAGCTGCCGGTGGAACTGGCGGAGTGAGGCGCTGAACGTCGAAGGCGAAACGCCGGCTGTAGGGGTAGACGCCCGCCCCACCTCTTCCGGCGCCCGGTGTTCGGCTATCGACTCTCCACCATCGACCCAATAAGCTTTTAACCATGAAAGCCATCCGCGTTCACCAAACCGGCGGCCCCGAGGTCATGGGGCTCGAGGAGATCCCCACCCCCACCCCCGGCGAGGGGCAGGTGCTGGTGCGGCAGGAGGCCATCGGGGTCAACTTTATCGATACCTATAAGCGCTCGGGGCTTTACTCCCTGCCCCTGCCCTTCGTGGTGGGGGAGGAAGGAGCCGGCACGGTAGAGGCGGTGGGGCCAGGGGTTTCGGAGTTCCAGCCCGGCGACAAGGTGGCCTACGCCAACGTCCAGGGCGCCTACGCCGAGTACGCGCTGGTTCCCGCTGAGAAGCTGGTGAAGATTCCTGCCCATCTAGACGCCCGGATCGCCGCCGCGCTGATGCTCCAGGGCATGACCGCGCACTACCTGGTGAAAAGCACCTACCCCCTCCGGGCCGGGGAGACCTGTGTGGTCCACGCCGGGGCCGGTGGGGTCGGGTTATTGCTGATCCAGATGGCCAAGATGATCGGGGCCAAGGTCATCAGCACCGCCGGCAACGAAGAAAAACGGGCTTTGGCCAAGGAGGCCGGGGCTGATTTCGTCTTTCCCTACGAAGGCTTCGAGGAGAAAGTCCGGGAGGTCACCGCGGGCAAGAAAGCCGACGTGGTCTACGACGGGGTGGGCCAGGCTACCTGGGAGGGCAGCTTGAACAGCTTGCGGATCCGGGGCATGCTGGTGCTCTACGGCCAGTCCAGCGGCCCGGTGCCGCCCTTCAACCCCCAGGTGCTGAACCAAAAAGGCGGCCTCTACCTCACCCGGCCCTCGCTGTGGCACTACACCCAAACCCGCGAAGAACTCCAGTGGCGGGCGGGCGAGATCATGCAGTGGGCCGCCGAGGGTAAGCTACGGGTGAGGATCGGGGCGGAGTTCCCCCTCGAGCAGGCCGCCGAGGCGCACCGCAAGCTGCAAGGCCGACAGACCACCGGGAAAGTGCTGCTCATCCCTTGAAACCTCGAGCTGACGGGAGTCCGAATTTGGCGGAGTTAAGGCGGTCGCAAACGGCGCTTGGGCTAGCCCCAACCCCCTGTCATGTCCGGCCAGGGCGGTTTGGGACAGCTCCACCAACACCTGCTCCGCGAAGCACTCCAAGCAATTCTGGCCTGATTCCCCCTCGAGCTCCCGGTGATCGCATCGGGCGCCCTCCTGTAGAGGGCATCAAGCCTCCGCGAGCTTTTCTACTCCGGCAAAGCTTTGGGCGGCTCGACCCGGGCTTGCACGTCCACGACCTCGGAGGGAAACCAGGCCTCGGCCTGCTCCTTGGCCCGTTGTCGGTGCCCGGGTTTGACGTGAGCCGCCACCGTGGCCAGGGCGGTGAGCAAGGCCCCGAGGTCATCGGTAAAGCCTACCAAGGGTAGCAAATCGGTGATCACATCAAAGGGGATGATGAAGTAGGCCAGCGCCCCCACCACCACCCGCTTGGCCCAGACCGGGGTATCGGGGTCTTGCAGGGTGAAGTAGAGGGTAAGGGCTTTCTCCACCACCTCTTTCCCCGCCAGCCGGGCGTAGCGGCGGAGCTTGTGCCAGAAAGAGCGGTCGCTGTAGCCTCCTTGGGCATTTGCGGGGGTCTTGGTCTCCACGCCTTTGATTGTAGGCGAGGACTCGAGGCCAAAAGGTGAGGCCCTTGGGCGTAGACTGAAAGAGCATGATTCGCCACGCGGTCTTACAGCTCAAACCCGAGAAGGGCCAGATCCGCAAGAACCTCGAGCGCATTGCCCAGGCTCTCTCCGAGCTGCGCTCGTATAAGCCCCAGGTGGCGGTGCTGCCCGAGGCCTTCCTGACAGGATACTTTCTCCAAGGGGGGGTGCGCGAACTGGCCATGACCCGCGAGGAGCTATCCGAACGGCTCCAGGCCATGTACCGGTCGCTGGACTGGGGCGAACCCCTCGACCTCATCGTGGGTTTCTACGAGCAAGACGGGGGGGTCTACTATAACTCCGCCGCCTACCTCGAGCTGGGCGGGCGGGGGCTGGTGCACGTCCACCGCAAGGTGTTCCTGCCCACCTATGGGGTTTTCGACGAAGAGCGCTATATCTCGCGCGGCAACCGCATCCAGGCCTTCGACACCCGATATGGGCGGGTCGCCCTTTTGATCTGCGAAGATTTCTGGCACTCCCTCACCGCCACCATCGCCGCTCTGGATGGGGCGGAGATCCTCTATGTGCCCTCGGCCAGCCCCGCGCGGGGGTTCGCAGGGGCCGAACCCGCCAACGTGGCCCGTTGGAAGAGCCTGTGTCAGGCGGTGGCGGCCGAGCACGGAGTGTATGTGGTGCTGAGCTCTCTGGTAGGGCTCGAGGCCGGTAAGGGCCTAGCCGGCGGTAGCGTGGTGGCCGGGCCAGAGGGCAACCTGCTGGCCCAGGCTCCGGCCTTTGAGGAAGCCGCCCTGATCGCGGAGGTTGACCTCGAGCGGCTGGCCCCGGTGCGCTACGACAACCCCCTGCTTCCCGACCTGGAGGGGGGGCTGCCCCTGCTGATCCCCGACCTCCAACGGGTGATGGGGCAGAGCGGCGGAAGGGAGGGGCGGGCATGAAGATCATCGAGGCGGTGCCGGGGCGGGAGGTGCTGGAACTCAACTACCCCCTGGTGAGCGACTTCCTGGTGCGCTTTGTCCGCGAAGAACTAGAGTGGCGCGGCTTCAAGAAAGCGGTGGTGGCCCTTTCCGGCGGGGTGGACTCCGCCGTCACGCTGGCCTTGGGGGTGCAGGCCCTGGGCGCCAAGAACGTCTACGCGGTCTACATGCCCCACGCCATCTCCCGCCCCGAGTCGCGCGAACACGCCGAGCTCGTAGCCGGGATGTTCGGGGTCCATTTCGAGGTGGTGGACATTACCGGGATGGTGGAGAGCTATGCCGCTCAGGTGCCCGACATCACCCCCCGCCGCAAAGGCAATGCCATGGCCCGAGCCCGCACCATCGTCGGCTTCGACAAGGCCGAGCAGTACGGCGGGCTGCACCTGGGCACGGGCAACAAGACCGAGCGGTTGTTCGGCTACTACACCTGGCACGACGTGGCCGATACCGGCCCCATCAACCCGCTGGGGGACCTCTACAAGACCCAGGTTTGGGGCCTGGCTGAGCATCTGAAGCTTCCCGAGGCCGTGATCAAGAAGCCGCCTACCGCCGACCTCGAGCTGGGCCAGACCGACGAAGGCGATCTGGGCATCGCCTACCGCCGGGCCGACGTGATCCTCGAGCACTACTTGAAGGGCTACCCCGATGACTACATCCTACGGCTGGGCTACACCGAGGCCGAAGTAGCACGGGTCAAGCACCTGGTCAACACCACTCACTGGAAACGCACCATTCCCACGGTGGCGGTGATCTCGACCACCGCCATCGGCGAGTTCTACCTCCGGCCTTTGGACTTTAGGCTTGAGCAAAGCCCGTGACCCGATCCCGGTTATGCTGCGCGCGCTGGTGGTGCTGACCGTCGTCTGGGGCCTGTCCCTGGCCGGGCTCATCCTGCTGCGACAAAACCAAAAACCGTTTTGGGTCGAGCTGCGAAGGTTTTTGTGGATGCTCTTTCTCGCCATCAGCGTAGCTGGGATAATCGTGGTGGGGGTGCTGGACTGGGAAGGGCTGCGGCAGCCCTAGGGCGACGATGCGGCTGGCTATCCTCAGCGACATCCACGGGAACCTTCCGGCCTTAGAGGCGGTGCTGGCCGACCTCGAGGGCCTGGACGCCGATTTGGTGGTGGTCAACGGCGACCTTGTCAACCGGGGACCCGCCAACCGAGAGGTCATCGAACGGATGTGGGGGCTGGCGCAACGGGATAAACTTCGCTTCACCCTGGGGAACCACGACGATCTGGTGCTGGGTTGGGCGCGGCGCGACCCCCGCCTCTTTGAACTGTACGACGATCCCCTATTCGTCTCTACCGGTTGGGTGGCGAGCCAGCTACAGCCCGAACACCTGGAGTGGATCGCCGCCCTCCCCTACCAGATCCACTTGGAAGAACTGGGCCTGCGCATCGCCCACGGCTCACCTCGCCACTACCGCGAGGGCTACGACGAGCGCCTCCCGGATACGGCCATCGCCGAGATCGTACAGGAGTACCCGGCCCGCACCCTGGTCGGATCGCACACCCATCGGCCCTACGTGCGCCAACAGGGGGGCACGCTGGTGCTCAACAGCGGGGCGGTGGGTTCACCGTTCAACGGCGACCCTCGAGCACAATACATGCTGCTTGAAATCTCGCCGGAACAAACCCGCTGGGAGTTCCGTCAGGTTCCCTATGACCTGGAGGCGGCCCTACGGGCTTTTCATGATTCCGGATTGCTCGAGGAGGGTGGGCTGGGGGCTTACTTGTTTTACCTCGAGCTACAGACTGCCCGCTCTCTGCTCACCCCCTTCTGGCTGTGGGCCAACGCCCACCAGCTACCCCACGACTGGGAAGCCTGGCAGCTCTTCCAACGGGCCCACCCCGAGCGCTTTGCCCAAACGTGACGGGTCTCATCGCCCGGAGCGCGCAACGCCTCTAGGCTAGGCGCATGACCCAGACCGAACTGCGCCACCTGCTCGCGGCGGCGCGAACCATAGCCGTGCTGGGGGCGCACCCCGACCCGAGCAGGGCCGCCTTCTACGTGCCAGATTACCTCTGGCGCCACGGCTACCGCATTCTGCCCACCAACCCGGTCTTCGCCGGCCAGACTTTGTGGGGGGAGCGGGTCCGCGCCGACCTGAGCGAGATCCTCGAGCCGGTAGACATCCTGGACGTGTTCCGCCGCAGTGACGCGCTGCCCACCCATCTCGAGGGGATCCTGGCCCTGCGACCCAAGCTGGTCTGGTTGCAATCAGGGATCCGCAACGACGCCTTCGCGCGGACGCTCGAGGAGCTCGGCATTGGGGTCATTCAAGATCGCTGTTTGATGGTTGTCCACCGCCAACTGCTGGGAGCTTGGGATCGCTCATCCTCAAGGGGTCGGTAGTGCAGCGAGATCGCGACCAGAGCAAGAAGCAGCGCCAGGATCAACGCCCAACACCCCGGCAGCGGGCCGATGTAGGCGGAAGCGCTAGGTTAGACCACTGCGAGCGGCCCCGAGAGGGCTTGCCGCTGGCGGCCCACCCTCCGCCCGCCCTGGCCCCGGCAGAGGTGGACGAGGGGGGTGAGGTAATCCTGGGAGGTGCCCTCCTGCAAAGCGCCTTGCTCGAGTGGTACCGGGCCAACCGGCGCGACCTGCCCTGGCGCGGTGAGGACGACCCCTACCGGATTCTGCTCAGCGAGGTGCTGCTTCAGCAAACCCGGGTAGAGCAGGCCATCCCCTACTACCACCGCCTGCTCGAGCGCTTTCCCACCCTGGAAGCCTTGGCTAAGGCCCCGCTGGAGGAGGTGTTGCAGGTCTGGCAAGGGGCCGGGTACTACGCCCGGGCGCGTAACCTGCACCGGCTGTCCCAGCAGACCCCAGCGCTCCCCGCTGAGTACTCGCGCCTCCGCCAGCTCCCCGGCCTCGGCCCTTACACGGCTGCTGCTGTCGCCTCGATCGCCTTTGGCCAGCCGGTAGCCGCCGTGGACGGAAACGTGCGCAGGGTCTTGTCCCGCCTTTTCGCCTGGGAAAACCCCACCTCTCGGCAGGTCCAAGAAAAAGCGGATCGGCTCTTGCAGCGAGAGGCCCCCGGCGATTGGAACCAGGCCCTGATGGAGCTGGGGGCGACGATTTGTACGAAGAACCCGCGCTGTATGGCCTGCCCGGTCTCCAGGTGGTGCAAGGGGAAGAACCACCCTCAACGCTACCCCGCCCCCCAACCCCGCCACCCCCAGGAGGTGCAGCTGGTGGCGCTGGTGCTAGAGGGGCCGCAGGGAATCTACCTCGAGCCCCGCAGCGGCCCCCTGTTAGGTGGCCTGTGGGGGGTACCGCTGGCCGAGGGGCTGGAGGAGCTAAAGGAGCGTTTGCGGGTGGAGATGGCGGAGTACGCAGGCGAGGTGCACCACGCCTTTACCCACCGTAAGCTCACCGTGAGGGTCTACCGCGCCCGCTGGGAGGGAGCTGGGTACAACCCGGCGGACAAGCCGCTCTCCCGGCTTGACCAGAAAATCCTCAACAAAATCCCTTGGCCAAGCGCAGCCCCTCCTCGCACATCCGGGCGTAGGTCCCCTCGCCAAGGACGCACAAGCCCAGGCCGTACAGGCCCTCGAGCCGAGTCAGCCTGAAGGTCTTCGCCTCCCACTCCCCGGGGGCAAACACCTTGAACGCCACGCTGTACCCGGGGGTTCCGCCCTGGGGGGGAACCTCGGCCTTACGCTCTACGAAGCCAAACCCCTGGGACAGCAGGTCTTGGTAAAGGTCCGGGTACGCCGCCTCGGAGAGCCGCCCGGCCTCTTCCACTACCCCGCCGAGGGTAAGCCTGGGCTCGAGGAAGCTCCCCACGGCCAGCACCACCCGCTCGGCCCGGCGCTGGGGGCCTTCCCAGGTCTCCACCCCTATCACCCGGCCTCCCTCCAGCACCAACCGCGTCACGGAGGACTGAAACAGGTGCAGCTTGGGCTCGGCCTCGAGCTTGTACTTGGCCCTGGCGTGGATCTCCCAGCCCTTCGCCCCGGCAAACCCAACCTCGGCCAGGAGGGTTCCCGGAGGAAAGGGCGGCATGACCGGGGTAAAAGGGAGGAAGACCGTATCCAGGCTCTGGGTACAAAGCCCCACGCGAACCCCTCTTCTCGCCAGGGCATAGGCCGCCTCTGCGCCAGCGAAGCCTGCGCCCACGATCAGCACATCGTAGTCCATCGGTTTTAGAATAGCGCCCTGAACCGCTCCAGCGCCCCCAGCACCTGGTCAATATCGGCCTGGGTATGCTCCGCCGAGACCTGGAAGCGGATGGACTCCTCGCCTTTGGGCACCACCGGGTAGACGATAGCGGTGGCAAGGATACCCTCCTGGCGCAAAAAGCGCACTAGCTGGCCCGCCCGCTCGCCGTCGCGCAGCACCAGCGGCACCACCGGGTGGTCGCCGGGGAAGCTCTCGTAGCCCAGCCGCAGGATCCCCTCGCGGAAACGCCGGGTCATCGCCCGTAGGTGGGCTAGGCGGGTCTGCCCCTCGGGGCTTTCCAAAAGCTCGAGCGCAGCCAAAGCCGCCGCCGCCTCGCCGGGGGTGATGGGGTTGGAGTAGATGTACATCGGGGAGGTCTCGCGGAGATAGGCGATGAGGGTGGAGGGGCCCACCACATACCCCCCGTTCACCCCGAAGGCCTTGCCCAAGGTTCCCACCAGGATGTCGGCCTGGGCCTGGGTGTACTCTTCGGTTCCCCGCCCGCTGGCCCCGAAGGCGCCCACCCCGTGTGAGTCATCCACGATCAAGAAGGCGTTCTCGGGGAAGTGAGGGTCGTACTTCCGCACCAGCAGGGCCATCTCGGGCAAAGGCGCGTGCGAGCCGCGCATGCTGAAGATGCCGTCGGTGATGACCAAAGCCCGGCTTGCGCCGATCGAGGCCGCGCTTTGCAGGGCGGCTTCCAGGTCGGCCAGGCTCAGGTGCCGGTAGATGTATTTCTCCTTGGGCCTTGCGAGCCGGATGGCGTTGATGATGCAGTTGTGGTTGAGTTCGTCGCTGATGAGCACCGTCTCGGGCGTTACCAGCGGCACGATTACGCTCAGGACGGTGGCGTAGGCCGAGGAGAAGATCATAGCCGCCTCGCGGCCATGGAAGCGGGCCAGGCGGCTTTCAAGCTCCACGTGCGGCTCGTAGGTCCCGCTGATAAAGCGCACCGCGCCGGGACCCACCCCGAAGCGCTCGAGGGCCGCTTCCTCGGCTTTTTTCAGGGCCGGGTGCTGGGCCAGGCCCAGGTAGCCGTTGGAGTTCATGCGGATGAACAGCTTTTCGCCGTGGCCCAAAAGCCGGTAGCGGGGGCCTCGAGCCCCCTGGGCGGGCAGGATTTCCACCACCACCGCTTCCTGCCCCTTGCGGCGGCCTTGCGCCTCGAAGTCGTCAATGGCTTGTCGGAGTACTGGGGTCAGGCGATCCAGCGGCATCTCAGGCCCCCTTTACGGCCATCCGCGCCGATAGCTGCTCGAGCATGTCGGCGGTCACCGCGGCCAGGTCGAAAGCCGGTTTCCAGCCCCACTCCTCACGGGCGGCGGCATCGTCCAGGGTGTGCGGCCAGGAATCCGCGATGGCCTGGCGCACCGGGTCTACCTGGTAGTGGATCTTGAAGTGCGGCAGGTGCTTCGCGATCTGCGCGGCAAGCTCGGCTGGGGTGCAGCTAAAAGCGGTCACGTTGAAAGCGTTGCGGTGGTGGAGCCGCACCGGGTCGGCTTCCATCAGCTCGAGCGTGGCCCGGATGGCGTCGGGCATGTACATCATCGGCAGCCGGGTGTCAGGGGCCAAGAAGCAAGTGTAGCTGCCTCGGCGCAAGGCCTCCCAAAAGATCTCCACCGCGTAGTCGGTGGTCCCCCCTCCGGGCGGGGCGGTGTAGGAGATGAGGCCGGGGTAGCGCAGGCCGCGCACGTCCAGGCCAAAGCGCAAAGCGTAGTAGTCGCAAAGGAGTTCCCCCGCCACCTTGGTCACGCCGTAGAGGGAGTGGGGGCGCTGGAGGGTGTCCTGCGGGGTGGGGTCTTTGGGCGTGGAGGGGCCAAAGACCGCGATGGAGCTGGGTACGAAGACCCGGCAGCCGTGATCCCGGGCCACCTCCAGCACGTTGTACAGCCCCTCCATGTTGACCCGCCAGGCCAGCTCGGGCTGGGCTTCGGCCTTGGCCGAGAGGATGGCCGCCAGGTGGTAGAGGGTGCCCACCCGGTACTTTTTGACCACCTCCTCCAGCCTCGAGCGATCGGTACAGTCAAGCAGCTCAAAGGGTCCCCCCCGGATCGGGGTGTCGGAGGGCAGACTTCGCACGTCGGAAGCCACCACCCGTTCCGGGCCAAAGCGTTCTCGCAGGGCGGGAACCAGCTCCGAGCCGACTTGTCCTAGGGCGCCGGTGACGAGGATGGTCTCTAGGGGCTTCGCTTCCATACCCCCTCATCCTACCTCGCCCCTTTCAGTAATCCCCCTCCAGCCCGCCATCCGCCCCTCGAATCCCTCCCGCCTTGCGGGCGTTGAACTCCTCGAGGATCGCCGCCGTGGCGGTGGCCCCTACCCGCGTAGCTCCCGCGCGCATCGCCTCGAGCAAGGCCTCCAGGGTGCGCACCCCGCCCGCGGCCTTGACCTGCACCTGCGGCGAGACTGTCTGGCGCATGAGCCGGAGGTCCTCCAGGGTCGCCCCGGAGGGGGCAAAGCCGGTGGAGGTCTTGACGAAATCGGCCCCCGCCTGCTCGGAAAGCCGACAGCCCAGCACCTTCTGCTCGTCGCTGAGGTAGGCGTTCTCCAGGATCACCTTGACCAGCGCCCCGCCCTCCCGGGCGGCCTCGACCACCGCCGCGATTTCCTCCCGCACATACTCGGCTTCGCCGCCCCGCAACCGACCGATGTTGATGACCATGTCCAGCTCCACCGCGCCCTGCTCCATCGCCAGCTTGGCCTCGAAGACCTTGGTGGCGGTAGCCGAGCTTCCGTGGGGGAAGCCCACCACGGTTCCCACCTTGACGCTCGAGCCCCGCAGGGCCTTGGCCGCGAGTTCTACGTCACAGGGCCTCACGCACACCGAGGCCACCCGGTAGCGCTCGGCCAGCTCACAGCCCGCCAGGACCTCGGCGGGGGTGAGTTCGGGGCGCAGCAGCGAGTGGTCGATCATCTGCGCGACCTGTTCATAGCTGAGGGATTCCACGGTAATCCCTGGCATGGATTTCTCCTGGAGCTAGCCCATGAAGTTTCTGAGGAAGCGCCCGGACTGCACCAGCGCCCGCTTGCGGTCCTCGAGCGAGCCCTCGTAGGCCCGGTCTTCGACCTCGATGCAGACCGGACCCGAGTAGCGGGCCTCGGTAAGGTTGGCGAAGAAGGCGCCCCAGTCCACCTCCCCCAACCCCGGCAGCTTGGGGGTGTGGTACTCGAGCGGGGTGGCCAGGATCCCTACCTGCCGTAGCCGGTCGCGGTCGATGCGCACGTCCTTGGCGTGGACGTGGAAGAGCTTGTCCTTGAACTCGAGCAAGGGCCAGGCCGGGTCCATCATCTGCCAGACCAGGTGGCTGGGGTCGTAGTTGAGGCCGAAGTGATCGGAGGGGATGCGGCGGAACATCTCGCGCCAGATGGCCGGGCTCACCGCCAGGTTTTTGCCGCCGGGCCACTCGTCGGTGGTGAAGTACATGGGGCAGTTCTCGATCCCGACCTTTACCCCCTCCTGCTCGGCGTGCCGGATGATCTCCGGCCAGCGCTCGTCGAAGAGGGCCCAGTTGTCCTGCAAGGACCGGCTGGGCTCCCGCCCGATAAAAGTATTCATCCGCCCGATCCCCAGCCTTGCCGAGGCGCTGATGACTTTTTTGATGTGCTCGAGGTAGACGCTGGCCTCTTTTTCGTCGGCCACCAGCGGATTGGGGTAGTAACCCAGCGCCGAGATCGAGACCCCGTACTTCTGCACGAGTCCCCGGATCCGCTCGACCCCGGCGTCATCCAGCTCGTTCACGTCGATGTGGGTGACCCCGGCGTAGCGGCGCTCGGCCTTTCCTTTGGGCCAGCACATCACCTCTACGGTGGCGAAGCCCTGCTGGGCGGCGAACTCGAGCACCTCCTCGAGGCTGAGATCGGGAAGGATCGCACTGACAAAACCTAGCTGCATACCATTTCCTCCTAGTACCGCACCCTGACCCATTGGCCCTGCTTGCTGCTCTCGAGGATCGCCTCGCACAAAGCCAGTTCCTTGTGGCCGTCCTCGAAGGTTGCATAGAGTGGATTCTGGCTGGCCCTTCCCGCCTTGATATCGGCGTAGACGGCGCGGTAGAGCTGCTTGAAGGTGTCGGGGAAGCCCTCGTTGTGGCCGCCGGGGTAGCTGGTGTAGCGAGCGGCCTCGCCCTCCAGGAGGCTGGGGTCGCGGATCAGGAGGCGGTTGGCGGCGTTGCGCTCCCCGATCCACAGCTCGTTGGGGCGCTCGCCGTTCCAGGCCAGCGCCCGCTCGGACCCCGCGATCTCCCACTCGATGCGGTTCTTGCGTCCAGCGGTGACCTGGGAGACGGTGAGCACCCCGCGCTTCCCGCCCGCGAAGCGCAGGAGTACCGAGGCGTAATCCTCGGTGGTGATCTTGACCGGCTCGGTGGCGGCTTCCCGGCTACCTTTCTTGCCGCTGAAGGTCTCTACCGAACCTGCCGGAGGACGCTGCCGGATGGGGTGCACAGTGTAGAGGTCGGCCATCACCTCCTCGACCTCGAGCCCGGTGATAAAGCTCACCAGGTCCAGCCAGTGGGTGCCGATATCGCCGATGGCCCGCAGCTCTCCCCCCTCCTCGGCCAACACCCGCCAGTTGAAGTCGGTGGGGTAGAGGAGCCAGTCTTGCACATAGCTTCCTTTGACGTGAAAAACCTCTCCGATCTCTCCTCGCCGCACCATCTCCCGGGCTTGCAGGCAGAGCGGATAGAAGCGGAGGTTGTAGTTGACCGCCGTCACCAGCTCGGGGTGCTGCTGGGCGGCGGCGAGGAGCTCTTTGGTCTCCTGGGTGTTCATGCCCAGGGGCTTTTCGCAGATCACGTGCTTGCCCGCTTCCAAGGCTCGCAGGACCTGCTCGCGGTGAAATCGGTTGGGGCTGGTGAGGTGGACGACCGCCACTTCCGGATCGGAGAGCATCTCGGCGTAGCTCGCGTAGCCCTGCTCGAGGCCGAGATACTCCGCCGCCCGGCGCGACTTTTCCGGGCTCGAGCCCAACACCCCCTTCACCTCAACCCCGATCCGGCGCAGCGCCTCCACGTGCACCGGGCCGATAAAACCTGTGCCGACTATCCCGACCTTGATCATCCCGCACCTCCTCGATACGACGGCGAGTCCACGGTTAAGGACCTCCTGCGGCCTCTTCCTTGATGGCGATCTGGGGGTTGTCCCCGCAGAGCAGCACCCGGAAGCTGCACTTGTCGGCCCGACCGTAGCGCTCGGTGTACTCGATGGGGATACCGGCATCGGTAAAGACGCTGCGCTGGGTAAAGAGCACCGCCGCCCCGCGCGGAATGCCCAAAAGTTTCGCCAGCCAGGGTTCGGCCTTGATGGCCTGGATGATCTCCTCGCCGCGGGCGAAACGCAGCCGATACACGCGGGTGAGGATTTCATACAGGGAGCCCGAGAGGTCATGCTCCAGGAGTCCAGGAGTGAGGTTGTAGTTGAGGTGGGCCCGCTCGAGCATCAAGGGTTCCCCGTTGGCCAGCCGCAGCCGGGTGAGCACCACCACCACGCTCTTGGGGGGGAGTCTGAGGGCCCGGGCTGCGGCGGGAGAGGCCGGTTCGAGGAGGGCCGAGATCACTTTGCTGGAGGGGTCCAATCCGGCTTGACGCATGTTCTCGGAGAAACTGGTAACGCGGGCCAGGGGCTGCTCGACCTTGGCCGGGGTAGGAAAGGTTCCCCGCCCCTGCCGCCGCATCAACCAGCCCTCCCGCTCGAGTTCTTGTATGGCTTGGCGCACCGTGGCCCGCGAAATGGAGAGCCCCTGGGAAAGTTCGCGCTCGCTGGGGATGGGCCTCCCCTCCGGCCACTCCCCCTGCTGCAAAACCCGCAGCAGCGCCTCCTTGAGCTGGAGGTAAAGCGGCAACGGAGCCCGCGGGTCAAGGTACTGGAGCGCGTCTGGGAGCTTCATAAAACTTCTTTCCCGAGCCGGTGGGACAAGTGGTCTAGACATCCGGTGGTCCGTACCTTATATTACACACTGGATCGGCTCACCAAGCAAGTGCGAGGAGGTAGGGTTCCGTTTGGCGTCTTATCCAGCATGAGCACCGGGTCCGTGCTCCGAGGTTGACCCCAGAAGGGTGGAGGGTAGAGCCGAGCCCCTCGCGGTTTCGATTTAGCAAGGTTGATGATCGTGGCAAACGCTTCCATCGGTTTGGACCTAGGGGGAACCACCTATAGCGTGGGCTGGCTCGATGAGATGGGCCAGCTACGCGACCTGGTGAGCCTCGAGACCCGCTCTTACCGTCCCCCCGCGGAGATCGTAGCCGACTTGGCCCAGGCCATAAAGGCCACCGCCCAGCGAGCCCAGCTGGCCGGATACCGCATCATGGCGGCGGGGATCGGAGTTCCGGCAGTGATCAACCCCTGGGCCGGAGAGGTGTTGCTCCCGCCCAACTTCGCCCAAGGCTGGCACGGCCTGGCGCTAGCCGAGCAGCTACAGGCGCTCACCGGCATTCCCACCCGACTCATCAACGACGCCCGCGCTTTTACCCTCGCCGAGTCACGGCTGGGCGCCGGGAAAGGCTACGCCCACCTGCTGGGCGTCACCGTGGGGACCGGGGTGGGCGGGGGGTTGATCCTGAACGGCCAGCTGTACCTGGGGCGCTGGGGTAGCGCAGGCGAGTTCGGGCACCAGGTCTATGACCCCCATGGGCTGATCTGTGGCTGCGGCGGGGTGGGCTGCATTGAAGCCTACGCCTCCGGCCCGGCCATCGTGGCGGCGGCCGTGCGCCCCTTGCGCCAGGGCCGGGTGCCCATTTTGCGCGAGGTCATCGGGAATTCGCTGGACCGCCTCAGCCCTAAGGCGGTGGCGCAGGCGGCGTTGGCGGGCGAAGAGGAGTGCCGCGAGATCTACCGCCAGGCGGGCCGGGCGCTAGGCTTGGGCATCAGCAACGTATTGAGCGTACTGGGCCTGGAAGCGGTGGTGATCGGCGGCGGGGTAGCCGAGGCCGGGGATCTTCTGCTCGAGCCGATCTGGGAGACCCTCCGACGACACCAGTTCATGATCGCCGAGCATTTGCACGAGCTAAACATCCTCCGAGCCGAGTTGGACGAGCCCGGGGTGGTGGGAGCAGCGATGTGGGCCGCGGAGCAAACCCTGGTAGGGTTATAAGGGATATGGAGACGATCAACGTCACGATCTGGAACGAGTATCTTCACGAAACCCGCAACCCGCGGGTACAGGCTATCTACCCCGAGGGCATCCACCGAGCGATCGCGAAGGGGCTCGAGCCCCTAGGCGACTTTGCCATCCGCACCGCTACCCTGGCCGAACCCGAGCACGGCCTCAGCGCTGCGGTGCTCGAGCAGACCGATGTGCTGGTGTGGTGGGGGCACGTGGCCCACCAGCAGGTAAGCGACGAGGTGGTAGAGCGGGTGCAGCTGCAAGTGCTCTCGGGAATGGGGCTGATCGTGCTGCACTCAGGGCACTACGCCAAGATCTTCAAGCGGCTGATGGGCACCTTTTGCAGCCTCAAGTGGCGCGAGGCGGGCGAGCGCGAGCGGCTGTGGAACCTGCGCCCCGACCACCCCATCTTGCAGGGCATCCCGGAGTACATCGAACTCCCTGAGGAGGAAATGTACGGCGAGCGCTTCGACATCCCTGAACCCGACGAACTCCTGATGATCTCCTGGTTCCAGGGCGGAGAGGTGTTCAGGAGTGCCTGCACCTGGACCCGCGGGCACGGGCGGATCTTCTATTTCCGGCCCGGCCACGAAACCTACCCCACCTACTACAACCCCCATGTGCTGCGCATCCTGGCCAATGCCTGCGGCTGGGCAAGGCGGCGGGTACGGCTCGATGTCACCCAGGCTCCTCGAAGCCAACCCCTGGAACCGCTGCCCCAGGAGGCGAACTTTCGCCCAGCGAAGCGAGGGGTGGCGCAATGAGCACCCCCAAGGCCCTTCGAGTGGGGATCATCGGGGCCGGGGGGATCTCCAGCGCCCATTACAAAGGCTATGTCGCGGGTGGGGCGCAGGTGGTGGCGGTGGCCGATGTGAACCTGGCCGCCCTGGAAGCCCGCCAGAGCGAGTGGGGGGTCAGGCAAGCCTTCACCGATTACGAGCAGCTTTTGGCCCTCCCCGAAATCGACGCGGTCTCGGTCTGCACCCCCAACGCCTTCCACTACCCCGCTACGCTGGCCGCCGCCAGGGCAGGCAAGCATGTCCTCTGCGAAAAGCCCATCTCGCTCTCTCTGGCCGAGGCCCAGCAGATGGTCGAGGCCTGCCGCAAGGCCGGGGTGGTCTTGCAGATCAACCACCACCTGCGCTCGAGCGGCGCGGCCCGCAAGGCCAAGCAGATCCTGGAGTCGGGCGAGCTGGGCCGGGTCACCTTCATCCGGCTGCGCCAAGCCCACGACTGGGGTGGGGCTAGCGCAGTGCGCGACTCCTTTGGCCAGAAAGCCCTTTCGGGGGGCGGTACCCTGCTCGACAATGGCTGTCACCTGTTTGACCTGGCCCGCTATTTCGGCGGGGAGGTAGAAGAGGTCTTCGCCCGCACCGCCACCCTCAAGTTCGACATCGAAGTCGAAGACACGGCCCATGCCTCGCTCAGGTTCGAGAGCGGGGCCTTGGGCGAGATCGAGGCGGCCTGGACGGCTACCGGTTGGGAGGAGGGCTTTTGGATCTATGGCACCCAAGGGGCGCTCGAGTACACCAACCGCTACGGCCGACCGGTGCTGCGCTTGAGCCACCGCACCTCTCCCGGCACCACCTGGGCCGAGCCCGACCACACCGACCATACCTTTGCCGGCGAGCCTAGCCACACCCGCCACGTGGGGAACTTCTTGGCCGCCATCCGGGGGGAGCGCCCGGTGATCTGCACCGGCCAGGACGGCCTGGAAGCGGTGCGGCTGGTGCTGGCGGCTTACGAGAGCGCCCGAACAGGCCAACCGGTGCGGCTCGAGGGGTTTCGGCCCGAAGCGGCGGCTCGGAGGGGAGGAACGGCTGGGGATTGACGAGGGGAAGCCGCAGGGTCTGCCCCTCGATACAGGAGGTGAAGGCATGCCAGCAACAGCTAGGTTTTTCGGTCATCGGTTCACGGGGGGAAACATGAAACGATGGGTGATCGGTTGGTTGGCCATAGGGGCGGCGGCAATGTCCGTAGGGCTGGCCCAAAACAAGACCATCCGCATTGGGATCTCCAACGGCTTCGTGGGCTCGGAGTGGCGTACCCAGATGCTCGATGACATCAAAACCGTAGCCGAGGAGTACAAGAAGGCCGGGATCAGCGTCGAGCTGGTGATCCAAAGCGCAGACGTGGACGTACAGGGGCAAATCCAGCAGATCCGTAACCTGATCAACGCCAAGGTAGACGGCATCCTCATCAACCCCAACTCGCAAACCGGGTTGAACCAAGTCATCAAGGAAGCCACCGACGCCGGGATCAAGGTGGTGGTGGTGGACCAGGAGGTTTCGGCTCCCACCGCCATCAATGTGGCCATCGACCAGCGGGCCTGGGCCAAGGACAAGATGGACTGGCTGGCCAAGACCCTGGGCGGTAAGGGCAATATCGTCATCATCAACGGCATCGCCGGACACCCGGCGAACGAGGCGAGGGTCGCTGGGGAGCGGGACTCGCTGAAGAACTACCCCGGCATCAAAGTGCTGAACTCCGTCAATGCCGATTGGGATCAGGCCAAAGGGCAACAAGTGATGAGCTCTTTGCTGGCTTCCCAACCCAACATTGACGGGGTCTTTACCCAAGACGGCATGGGCCAGGGGGTGCTGCGGGCCTTGATCGCGGCCAAACCGCAGAAGATGCCGGTGGTCTCGGGCGAGGCCTATGTGGGCTACATGAAGCTCTGGACCGACATCAAGAAGAGCTACCCCAACTTCAAGTCCTACGGGCTGGCCAACCCTCCCGGCGTGGGCGCTTCGGGTTTGCGCGTGTTGATCAACTTGGTGCAGGGCAAACAGCTCAAGGACGGCGTGCTGAAGGGCCCCTACAAGAACACCCTCTACGTGCCGATCCCGGCCAAGGTGGACGACCTCACCCTTCAGGCGACCCTGGCCGATCTCATCGCCAAGGGCAAGGCCGACACCTACACCATGGACGGCTACCTAACCCAAGCCCAGGCCAACAACTACTTCAAGTAAGCCTCGAGGGGCTATTGGCGCTCGGCCGGTAGCCCCTCCTCAAGCGGGGATCCCGCCTTGGACACGAACCCCGTCCTGCTCGAGACCCATCACATCTCCAAGCGCTACGGAGCCACCGTGGCGCTCCAGGAAGTCGCTTTTCGGCTGCGAAAGGGCGAGGTTCACGCCCTGTTAGGGGCCAATGGCAGCGGCAAATCCACCCTGGCTAAGATCCTCGCCGGGGCCGTTACCCCCGACAACGGGGAGATCCGGCTGGAAGGCCGGGCGGTGCGGTTTCGCCACCCGCTGGAAGCTCGTCGCTTGGGCATCGCGGTGGTATACCAGGAACTTTCCCTGGTCCCCGGCCTGAGCGTGCAAGACAACCTCTGGCTGGGGCATGAGCCAAGGGGTCGGTGGGGTCGCATCGACGGCAAAACTGCCCGCGCCCGCACCGAGGGCCTGTTGGGGTTATTCAAGGACGTGGCCGGAGAACGCTTTCTTCCCCAGACCCCAGCTGGAGAACTCCCCCCTGATGAGCGGCAGCTGGTGGAAATCCTTAAGGCGGTGAGCCACGAACCGAAGATCCTAATCCTGGACGAGGCTACAGCCAGCCTGGGCGCCCGGCAGGTAGAGCGCCTGCTCACCCTGGTACGGCGATGGAGGGCGCAAGGAACCGGCATCATCATCGTCACCCACCGCATAGAGGAGATCTTCCAGATCGCCGATCGGGCCACCGTGCTGCGGAGCGGACAAGTGGTGGGTGAGGTGAGCCTCGAGGAGACTAGCCGCGAGTCCCTGATCGGGCTGATTTCAGGGGAGGCCAGCCGAGCCCTTCAAGCTGAGGCCAAAATCCCCCGCCCAACCCGGCGCCACGCCCCTTTGCTACAAGCAAAGATCGAGCACGGCGGAAAGCTCCGAGACCTCGAGTTCTCGCTGTACCCGGGGGAGATCCTGGGGCTGGGTGGCCTACAGGGGCAGGGCCAGCGCGAGCTATTGCTCTATCTGTTCGGGGCCCTGACGCTCGAGCGGGGCACCCTGCTCATCGAGGGTACCCCGCACCGGTTTCGTCACCCCCGCGAGGCCATTCGCGCAGGGATGGCTTATGTGCCCGGCGACCGAGGCCGCGAGGGGCTCCTCCCGGTGCGCTCGATCCTCGAAAACCTGATGTTGCCAAGCTGGCCCCACTACCGTCGAGGCGGTTTCCTCGAACTGAACGCCGCCCGGCGCGCCGCTTCCGGGATAGCGCAGAGGCTTTGGCTCAAGTATGGTGGGCTCGAGGAGGGCATCTCCTCGCTCTCCGGAGGCAACGCCCAAAAGGTGGTGTTGGGCAAATGGCTGTTGCGGCAGCCCAAGGTACTCCTTCTCGACGACCCCACCAAGGGGATCGATATAGGGGCTAAAGCCGAGTTCTACCGGCTTTTAGACGAGTTACGAGCGCAGGGAATGGGGGTGATCTTCCACTCCTCCGATGACGACGAGCTGCTCTCGCTGTGCGACCGGGTGTTGGTGCTGCTCGAAGGCCGCCTGGTGGCCGAACTCGCAGGGGCCGGGTTAAACCGTGCGGCGTTGGTACGGGCCAGCCTGGGGGTGAAGGAGGCGGCAGATTGAACAGGAGGCCATACCGCCCTAGGGCTTACGCCGAGGTACAGGATAGGGCGAAGGTCGCTGCGATCTGTAAAGCGCGATACGCCATCGGCAATCTCATTTCTATGCCCTAAAGCCTATGCCCTTCCTCCGCCGCCTCCTCGCTCAACCCTACGCCCTGGCCCTCGTTCTGCTGGTCCTGGGCCTCATCGTCACCGCCTTGTTCCAACCGGCCTTTTTCACAGGGCGCACCCTCGCCAACAACCTGCGTACCTTTTTACCCCTGATCCTGTTGGCCGTGGCGCAAACCCTGGTGGTAATCGGTGGGGGAATTGATCTTAGCCTGGGAGCCATCCTAACCCTCTCGAGCGTGGTGATGGTGCAAACCTTCGGCCAAGATCCGGATCCTGGCCCCTGGCGTACCTTCGGCGGAATCGCTTTGGGACTGCTGGTGGCCACCCTAGCCGGGGCTGCGGGTGGCTTCTGTGTGGCCTACCTACGCTTGCAGCCGATCATCGCCACCTTCGCTACTTCATTTGTCTGGGCCGGGCTGGCCCTATGGGTACTGCCTCAACCCGGCGGTAACGTACCGCTAGCGCTGCAAAACTTTGTACGGCTTCAATTCCTGTTGCCCTTCTCCCTGTGGGTGGTCTTGGCCATCCTACTGGGATGGAGCTGGTTTTTAGCTACGCCCTGGGCCAAGCACCTCTACGCGGTGGGGGGGAATCCCCAGGCCGCTTTCACCTCAGGCGTCAACGTGGAGGGGGTACGGCTGGGGAGCTACGCCTTGGCCGGGTTCCTCACCGGCCTGGGGGCCTTCTTCCTCACCGCCGACATCGCCACCGGCGACCCCCTCATCGGCGGGCCGCTGACCCTCGCCAGCGTGGTAGCGGTGGTCATCGGCGGGACCCGGCTCTCCGGGGGTACCGGCGGCATCGTAGGAAGCGTGCTGGGGGCGGTGGTCTACTACCTGCTCAAAAACGTGGTGGCCCTCGGGGTATTCAACTTAGGCCTCAGTCCGCAGTGGCAGACCCTGATCGACGGCACGGTAATCGTACTGGCCCTGGCCACCCCGGGCTTGCTGCGGCGAGCGAGGGGGCGGGCGTGATGCTCTGTAGGGACCTCCCATGACCAAGAACCCGCTTTCCTTTCCTTCCCTTCGCACCCCAGCGGCAATCGCGCTGGGGCTGGCGGCTTTTCTCCTGGTACTGGGGGAAGTTATCCGCCCCGGCTTCGCCGAATACAACCAGATCACCAATATCCTGCGTATCGCAGCGTTTTTGGGTATCGTGGCCATCGGACAGACCCTGGTGATCCTGGCCGGAGGCGAGGGCATCGACCTATCGGTGGGGGCGGTAGTGACGCTAGGGGCCATCCTCATCTTCCGCATCACCGGCGGCTCGGACGCGCTCTTGTTGCCCGCCCTAGTAGCGGCCTTGCTGGCCGGTTTCGCCATCGGGCTCGTCAACGGTGTGGGGATCGCTTGGATCGGCATCCCACCGCTGGTGATGACCCTGGGGATGATGGGGGTGGTCAAAGGATTGATCCTGGTCTACACCGGGGGGCGGCCTCAAGGAGGGACCCCTCCGCTGATGAAGCAGCTCATCTCCGACCCCTGGGTGTTAGGGATTCCAGGGGATGTGTTCATCTGGGCATTGCTGGGAATCGCGGTGACGTTGCTCCTCCAGCGCACCGCTTACGGAAAGGCCCTTTACGCCATTGGGGCCAACCGCATCGCCGCCCGGCTCTCCGGCGTCCATGTCGAGCGCACGGTGATCCTAACTTATGGCCTCTCGGGGATGTTTGCGGCTTTGGGTGGCTTCGTGCTCCTAGGCTACATCCAAAACGTCTTTATCAACCTGGGTGACCCTTACACCCTGCCCTCCATCGCGGCAGTAGTGGTGGGGGGAACGGCCTTGGCGGGTGGGGTTGGAGGGTACGCCGGGACCATGGCCGGCGCCCTGGTGCTCACCCTGGTCTCGAGCCTCCTCATCACCCTAGGCCTCCCCGAATTCGGGCGGCAGATCACCTACGGCCTGATCCTGTTGGCCTTGTTGGCCTTATACGGGCGCGAGCGACGACTGCGGGGATAGCCCCTGCCCTCTGCCCTGGGTGTGTCCTGAAAATAGGCAAACAGCCTAAACTGTTGGAATGAGCGAAATACGGGAACGGATGCATCAGTTGGTGGATGAGTACGAGCGGCTGGGAGAGGGGAAGAATATAGCCGAGCAGGAGTTGCTGGTGATTGAGTTTGGCAAACAGATCCAGCGGCTGATGATG